>NZ_JFGV01000003.1:0-124267 GCF_000612035.1 Photorhabdus aegyptia
GGTCAGGAAACACATCTAAAAAGCGGCGGTAAAATGGTGTTGGAAGCAGCGTCGGAAATTACTTTAAAAGTCGGCGGTCATTTTATCCGGATAACCCCCGGAGGTATTCTGACCTCCCCGAATTTATCAGTCGGGCAAGGTTCAGCCGGTACCGGGCGGGGCCTATCACTACAACTACCAGAGGGTGTAGAACCACTGCCTGATGTGAAATCTCCAGTTAAACCGGTTTGTGCTTTGCAAGCTCAGAGAGAAGTTAATCTAACTATTAATAACCAGGAGGATGAATGAACACTTCCATAAACTGGCAACAATGGCTGACTACGCCTAATAAGCCGCCTGTTTTCTTTATGCTGAATTCACTGGCAGAGCCTAACCCCGTGGCACTCTTTTATAGCAACGACTGGGTAGAGCAGGCTTTTCCGCTGTATAGCGGTACACCGATGGATCACATATTGGGGCAAGGACCTTGGTTGGTTCAGCCTAAGTCAGGTTGCCTGTCAGTAATCGGTCATCTGCTTGATAGCCAAACTCTGAGCGATAACAGTTGGGGGTGGGCTTATCGCAGTGAGGATTTATGGGTGCAGCAGCTTAATCATTGGCGCTCACGCCAGCAGGTGATCTTGCGGGAGAGGCAAGTGATTTTGCGCAGTATGGACCCGCGAATTCTCGGTCAGTTATTACCGGTAATGAGTGTCAGCGATTGGTCAGCGTTTCTAACACCGGTGAGTGAGTTAATGATCGATATACCAGAACCACAGATTTATTGTCGGCCTGAAAACTGTGGTCATGGTGGGAGTGCGCAACCCTTTGTTCTGGGGAGTCATTTGCTGCATGCCTGGCACCATTCCGATTATGCTCTGAAAGGGAAGGCATTTGTGATCAGTAGTGATGTATGGGAAAACCACGGTAAATTAGCTGAAAGACTGAATGAGCCAGAGGGACGGTTAGAGGAACAGATTATTAATTGGCTAAAAACGTGTTTAGAAAACGGAGGTGATATTAGTAACCTGACCAGTGCAGACTATTTGCAGAAGCTTGATGAACAATATACGACCACTGGATAGTGTGTGATGGTTAACATCTTGCGGATTTATGGCGGTTATTGAAAGAGTAATTGTGTCGGCGCTAGCAAATTTCAATTATTACAAATCGAGAGTATCATTCGAGGCTTGAAACGGCGGCAAGCCTTTAAAACTCTTGGGCTGCTGGGGGCCAAGGAAAGGGCTAATCTATAATCTTAACTGGGATAATATGACACATTTTTCTTCTATTGTTGAATTACAGGATTTAGTGGCTGATCTGGCAATATTTGAGCAAAAATTGGCACGGTTCAAACAGCGGCTTAATTTGAATGTTGAACAATATCAAGCCGATCATATCTCCTTACGTTGCCACGATATCTCTGTAGCTGAGCGCTGGCGTAAAGGTTTTTTACAATGTGGCAGTTTGATGTCAGAAAGTATCATTAATGGACGTCCAATCTGTCTGTTTGATTTAGAGCACCCAATCGCGGTGCTTAATTGGCAAATTGATTGTGTAGAATTGCCTTATCCTGGCAAGAAAACTTACTTGCATCAGGGATGGGAACATGTGGAGCTGGTGCTGCCGGTGGCACCTGAGCTCTTATCAGCAGCAGCAAAAGCATTATTACCGCAACCTTTACCGGTAGGTTTTTCTGTCAAAGAGAGTCAACCCAAAGGGGAACAAGAGCAGTTGCCTAATCCGACCTTAGCTATCACTGATGGTGAGATCACCGTCAAGTTTCACCCATTTACATTGCGTGAAATTGTTAAAAATGAGCACTAGTCGGCAAAATTAACTTTTTCATCCTTGTGATCCAGATAAAAGTTCTGACCTTGTGATTTCCTACAAATCATCGGCAATAATTAGATGTCATAGTTAGTGAGTTGAATTACTGAATCGCTTAGATTCATTGATTGCTCGTTAATGACTAGGTGTCCAAGGAACTTCTGATGACAAAGTTAGAAATTTGTTGTTTTAGCGTAGGTTGCGCATTAATCGCACAACAGGCTGGTGCTGACCGGATAGAGTTATGCGCCAGTCCGGCGGAAGGGGGATTAACACCGAGTCTTGGTACGTTGAAGCAGGCTATTGAGCAATTAACTATTCCTGTACATCCCATTGTACGTCCAAGAGGTGGTGATTTTTGCTACAGTCACTCAGATTTTGAGGTGATGAAAAATGATGTTGCTCAGATCCGTGATATGGGATTTATGGGCGTCGTTTTTGGTGTGTTAGATGAAGAAGGGCATATCGATTTGCCCCGCATGCAACAATTGATGGCGTTGTCTGGCGATATGGCCGTCACTTTTCACCGTGCATTTGATATGTGTTTTAATCCTTATGTGGCATTGGATCAACTCACTCAGCTTGGTGTTAAGCGAATATTGACTTCCGGTCAGCAACAGAATGCCGAATTGGGATTACCTTTGTTGAAAGAACTGCATCAAGCCAGTCAGGGGCCAATTATTATGGCAGGTGCGGGTGTTCGTATGAGTAATATTCATAAATTTATTGATATCGGGTTAACGGAAGTTCACAGTTCGGCAAGCCGGATTATGCCTTCTACCATGACTTACCGCAAAGCGGGGGTGACGATGAGCGCCGACAATGAGGTGGATGAGTTTTCACATTATTGTGTTGATGGTGGTGTGGTGGAGGTGATGAAAGGGATGCTGAGTCTGACTTTATTTGAATAGCCTATTATGAACTGGCCCAATTTTGGGCCAGTTCGCAAAATCAGGGCTTACGGGCGATCAGTATCGCCCGCAGAGGAGCGGGATAACCCTCAATGGTTTTACTGCTATCAGTAGGATCAAGAAAATCAGATAACGATTCAGTTCTCATCCAGGCTGTACGACGTTGCTCTTCTGTGGTTGTTACCGCTTGATCGGCAATTTTCACATCGACAAAACCGCACTTCTCCAACCAGATTTTCAACATTTTTGCCGAAGGAATGAAATAGACGTTGCGCATTTGAGCATAACGCTCACCAGGGATTAAACAGGTATGTTCATCTCCTTCAACAACCAGGCTTTCTAATACCAGTTCACCATCGGCCACCAATTGGTTTTTCAATTGCCAGAGATGGTCAAGAGGAGAGCGGCGGTGATAGAGAACGCCCATTGAAAAGACGGTATCGAAAGCAGCCAGTGCCGGTAATTGTTCAATGCCCAGAGGTAAGAGATGGGCGCGTTGATCATTGCCAAGTAATTTTCTGACAGCTTCAAACTGGCAGAGGAAGAGCTGAGTTGGATCGATACCAACGGCAAGTTCAGCCCCTTCACCCACCATCCGCCATAGGTGATAGCCGCTGCCGCAACCAACATCAAGAATTGTCCTGCCAGCTAGTGGGGAAATATGAGGTAGTACTCGATCCCATTTCCAGTCTGAACGCCATTCAGTGTCGATATTTACACTGTAAAGAGAGAATGGACCTTTGCGCCACGGTATGAATACTCGCAATATATTGGTGAGGCAAACTTCTTCACCTTCGGATAGGGGAGGATCACGTTCTGCGATTACGCCATTTTTCAAATCTAATTGGGTCGGTGAAATTGCCGGTAGGTTTTCCAGGGTTTTTACCCATGATTTAAAACTGCCGTGCAGGGCCGCTTTTTGCCATTCTTGCAGTTGAGCAGGAAGGCAATTAAGCCAATGCTGGAGGTTATTCTTGGCAATAATTTGATAAAAACTACCGAAATCGATCATTTATCGGCCCCTTTTATCGCCAGCAGTGATCCAAAGTTGAAACACTGAAACCAGACTTCAACATGGTTAAAACCGGATTGATGGAGACGGGATTTGTGGGTTTCTACAGAGTCGGTCAGCATTACATTTTCAAGCATGCTGCGTTTCTGGCTGATTTCCAGCTCGCTATATCCGTTAGCACGCTTGAAATCGTGGTGCATATCAAACAGCAACTCACCGATTTGTTGATCTTCAAGGCTGAATTTCTCTGATAAAACTAAAACACCACCGGGACGTAATCCCTGATAAATCCGGTTAAGTAAACCTTGTCGATCTTGCGGGTTGAGGAATTGTAAAGTGAAATTCAACACGACCATCGAAGCATTTTGAATATCAATATCAAGAATATCGGCTTCAATGACTTCAACCGGTGTTTGTGCTCGGAAAGCGTCGATATGGCGACGACAGCGTTTCACCATTGCCGGGGAATTATCAACGGCGATAATTTTGCAGTTTTCAGCGGCAATATTGCGGCGCATTGCCAGGGTTGATGCGCCTAGGGAACAACCCAGGTCGTAAATTTGACTGTTTGATGTCACAAAACGACCGGCCAGCATACCAATCATGGAAACAATATTTGAATAACCTGGCACGGAGCGTTGGATCATATCAGGGAAAACTTCGGCTACCCGTTCATCGAAACGCCAGTCTCCCAGATTGGCGATGGGAGCGGCAAACAGGCTATCCCTTTGATGGTAAGGATCTTGATTTGACATAACAGCATTAATTATCAGAAAAAATAGAGGGTGGCATTCTAACAGATGTACAGCTTGACCTTGAACCAATTTTCTCTGTGCTTAAAAGTAGTGAATAATGGAAATATTTGAGGAATTTAAGTGTGGTATAAAAATCATATCATGGCGCGATCAATCCTTGATTTCATGAGTCAGTCAGCATTAGGGGAGTTTTGGGTTTTATATAAAAAAGTAAAGATGCATTGAAAAGCACCTTTAAATGATCTATTGCTTGTTTACGTAAAAGAGTGAGGTGGTGTATGGCATATCAAATCTTAACAAACTTAGCGGCAAGTATTACCGATTTGAAACGTAACCCAATGGGGACATATTTGCAGGGGGAAGGTGAAGCGGTCGCAATCCTGAATCGGAATGAACCTGCGTTTTATTGTGTGCCTCCCGAATTATTCGCCTACTATCAGGAGCTAGCAGAGGATGCCGCACTGAACAAAATTGCAGATGAACGTTTAGAAGATGCTGAATTTGTTAGTGTGAACCTAGATGATCTATAGCCTGGAATTTGACTTGCTCGCGTTGCATGTCAACGTCGGAAAGTCTTCCTTCATAGGGAACCACTATGGTTAGAATAACAGGCAGCCGAGTTTGCTGCCTGTTATTTTAGTGCCAGTACTATTCGTTTCGTTAGTAGAGAGAAAATATTTGTTCCCAAGGCAAGTAGTAAATATTCGTCATCACCATTAATACGATGGAAAGATAAGTTGCTACCATGCCTGAACGCCGCCAATAGAATTCACGGTGGTGCAGGCCATAATAATGCAAGACTCTGCCGGTGAGCAGAATCAAACCACAGACATGTATCATCCAGACATTTGAGCCGTTCATCTCCATCATGACCAGCAATAACATAGAGATGGGGATATATTCCACAGCATTACCGTGGATGCGGATCGCTGTTTGTAGTTCGTAAAAACCGCCATCTCCATATGAGACACGATATTGTGTTCTTAACTTAACCACATCAAAAGACAGCTTAATCAATAATAGTGCGCCCAACACAACATAAAGCGAGCTAACCATTTTTAACTCCATTGCCTAACCGAAATTGGCCAATTAAGTTATGATAAACCCCAAAAATAAAACTGTCGCTATAAATAGATGGGAATTGAAAATAAATTGCCTGATTATCAGACATCAAGCAATGGTATTGCATCGGGATATTGCCTGCCCTTATCTCTGAGTAGAATTTCTATTATAATGGCGGCCTTTTTTCCGCAGCAACAGCACAACAGCCGAGTAAAAGGATATTGTATGCGTACTGATTATTGTGGGCAGTTGAATCTGACCCATGAAGGCCAGAAGGTGACTCTTTGTGGTTGGGTAAACCGCCGCCGTGATCTGGGTGGCTTGATTTTTATTGATATGCGTGATCGTGAAGGGATCGTTCAGGTATTTTTTGACCCGGATCAGCAAGCCGCATTTTCTCAGGCTGCTGAACTGCGTAATGAATTCTGCATTCAAATCACCGGTACTGTACGCGCTCGTCCTGACAGTCAAATCAACAAAGATATGGCTACCGGTGAAATAGAGGTTTTTGCGGAAAGTTTAAATATCATCAACCGTTCCGAACCTCTGCCTTTGGATAGCAATCAGACGAACAGCGAAGAGCAACGTCTGAAATATCGCTATATTGATCTGCGTCGGCCTGAAATGGCAAATCGCCTGAAAACACGCGCTAAAATCACCAGTTTTGTTCGTCGTTTCATGGATAATCAGGGTTTCCTGGATATTGAAACGCCAATGTTGACTAAAGCAACCCCCGAAGGCGCCCGTGATTATTTGGTGCCAAGTCGTGTTCATAAAGGCAAATTTTATGCCTTGCCTCAATCCCCGCAGTTATTTAAACAATTGCTGATGATGTCCGGTTTTGACCGTTATTATCAAATTGTTAAATGCTTCCGTGATGAAGACTTGCGAGCGGATCGCCAGCCCGAATTTACCCAGATCGACGTGGAAACTTCCTTTATGACTGCTGAGCAGGTAAGGGAAATGATGGAAATGATGATCCGCGAATTGTGGCTTGAAATTGAAGGTGTTGATCTGGGGCATTTCCCGGTGATGACGTTTGCCGAAGTGATGCGTCGTTTCGGTTCTGATAAACCTGATCTGCGTAACCCATTAGAGTTGGTTGATGTTGCTGATCTGGTTAAAGAGGTAGAATTCAGTGTTTTTGCTGAACCGGCGAATGACAGTAAAGGCCGTGTAGCCGTAATTCGAGTACCGGGTGGTGCTGAACTGAGCCGTAAGCAGATTGATGAATATGGCAAATTCGTTGGGATTTATGGCGCAAAAGGGCTGGCGTGGATAAAAGTCAATGCACGTGCCGCCGGTCTGGAAGGGGTGCAAAGTCCGATAGCCAAGTTCCTGAATGCAGAGGTGATTGAAGGCTTGCTTTCCCGTATTGATGCACAAGATGGCGATATTTTGTTCTTCGGTGCCGGCAGTATAAAAGTGGTCACTGATGCCTTGGGAGCGTTGCGTCTGAAATTAGGGCGCGATCTGAACCTGACAAAATTGGATAGCTGGCGGCCATTGTGGGTTATCGACTTCCCAATGTTCGAAGATGATGGGGAGGGTGGTCTGACCGCTATGCATCATCCGTTTACTTCACCGTGTAATATGTCAGCGGCGGAGTTAGAGCGAGATCCGGTTTCGGCCATTGCCAATGCTTACGATATGGTGATTAACGGCTACGAAGTCGGTGGCGGCTCGGTGCGTATTCACCGTAATGAAATGCAACAGGCGGTGTTCCGTATTCTGGGTATTAATGAGCAGGAACAGCAGGAGAAGTTTGGCTTCTTGCTGGATGCGTTGAAATTTGGTACGCCTCCCCATGCAGGTTTGGCATTTGGTCTTGACCGTTTGGTGATGTTGCTGACAGGGACGGATAATATTCGTGATGTTATTGCATTCCCTAAAACCACCGCTGCCGCTTGTTTAATGACGGAAGCGCCAAGTTATGCTAATCCGTCGGCACTTGAAGAGTTATCAATCTCGGTTGTTGCTAGAAAAGAGAGTGAATAATGGTTTATAAGCGCCCTGAGTCTGTGCTGGTGGTTATTTATGCGTTTTCCAGCCGACGGGTGCTGATGTTACAGCGGCGGGACGATCCTGATTTTTGGCAGTCTGTGACTGGCAGCCTTGATGGAGACGAAACGCCGTGGGAGACAGCATTGCGCGAAGTGCAAGAGGAAGTTGGTATTGATATCATAGGTGAAAATCTTGAATTGATAGATTGCCGACGTTCTCTCTATTTTGAGATTTTTACCCACTTGCGCCATCGCTATGCTCCAGGAGTCACCCGTAATAAAGAGTACTGGTTCTGTCTGGCATTGCCTAAAGAACGAGAATGCCTGTTGACTGAACATCAGGCTTACCAGTGGCTGGATGCGGATAAAGCAGTAAAGCTCACTAAGTCGTGGAGCAATCAGCAGGCGATAGAAGAGTTTGTCATTGAATAAGTTTATTAGACGTTTTATCGGAGAACCTTATGGCAGGTCATAGTAAATGGGCCAACACCAAGCACCGCAAAGCTGCGCAGGATGCGAAACGCGGTAAGATTTTCACCAAAATTATCCGGGAGTTGGTAACGGCAGCCCGTCTGGGTGGTGGAGATCCGGCATCTAACCCACGTCTGCGTGCCGCGATTGATAAGGCACTGTCCAACAACATGACCCGCGATACTTTGAACCGTGCTATCGCCCGTGGTGTCGGCAACGATGACGCGGATAACATGGAAACCATCATTTATGAAGGTTATGGTCCGGGGGGAACGGCGGTGATGGTTGAGTGTTTGAGCGACAACCGTAACCGTACTGTTTCTGATGTCCGTCATGCTTTCACTAAAACTGGTGGTAATTTGGGCACTGATGGCTCGGTTGCTTATTTGTTCACCAAGAAAGGGGTGATTTCTTACGCGCCAGGACTAGATGAAGATGCGGTTATGGAAGCAGCGTTGGAAGCCGGTGCTGATGATGTAGAAACCTATGATGATGGCGCGATTGATGTTTACACCACGCCAGAAACCTTTGGTGATGTGAAAGATGCGTTAGATGCAGCGGGTTTTGTGGCTGAATCAGCAGAAGTTTCGATGATCCCTTCCACGAAAGCGGAATTGGATGCGGAAACCGCACCTAAATTATTGCGCTTGATTGATATGTTGGAAGATTCAGACGATGTACAAGAGGTTTACCATAACGGTGAAATCTCTGATGAAGTTGCTGAGTTGCTGTAATTTCAATCAGGTTATATACCCTATGGATTTCAAAAGGATAATGGGTATATAGCGTAGAGAAAGTGTGCTGTGGTACAGGACGCTTTCTCTAACGTTTTTATCTCCTTTATTAAAGGTGATAATCAAAGGCGAATAAAACAAAATATGGCGATTATCTTAGGTATCGACCCAGGTTCCCGCGTCACTGGCTATGGTGTGATCCGTCAGCAGGGGCGTCATTTGAGCTACCTTGGTAGTGGTTGTATCCGAACAAAAGTTGATGATCTGCCTAACCGGTTACAGCGTATTTATGCGGGTATCCTTGAAATTATTACACAATTTCAACCCGATGCTTTTGCCATCGAGCAGGTCTTTATGGCAAAAAATGCCGATTCAGCGCTGAAATTAGGGCAAGCGCGGGGCGTTGCGATTCTTGCCGCCGTTAATCAATCTGTACCGGTTTTTGAATATGCAGCTCGACAAGTGAAGCAAACGGTTGTCGGAACCGGGGCGGCTGAAAAAAGTCAGGTTCAGCACATGGTGCGCTCTGTGCTGAAATTATCTGCTAACCCGCAATCCGATGCGGCGGATGCATTGGCTATTGCGATAACCCATTGTCACTTTAATCAGAATCTTTTGCGGGTTGGCGATCCCAGATTAATTTTGGCACGTGGACGTTTAAGATAACGGCTGGATATGCATCCAGCTTTTTTTATGTTATAACCATAAGCAGAACAATCAGTTTTATTTTTTAGGGGGTAAACGAGTGATAGGGCGTCTCAGAGGAATTGTGCTGGAAAAACAACCACCCTTGGTTTTACTGGAAACGAATGGCGTTGGTTATGAAGTCCATATGCCAATGACCTGTTTTTATGAATTGCCTGATGCCGGACAGGAAGCTGTCCTGTTTACTCACTTTGTTGTACGTGAAGATGCGCAATTACTTTATGGTTTTAATGATAAGCAGGAGCGGGCGCTATTCCGTGAATTAATTAAAGTGAATGGCGTAGGGCCTAAATTGGCATTGGCTATTCTTTCGGGCATGTCTGCGCAGCAATTTGTTTCTGCCATTGAACAAGAGGCGATTGCTTCTCTGGTTAAACTGCCGGGTGTGGGTAAGAAAACTGCTGAACGGCTGGTGGTTGAAATGAAAGATCGCTTTAAAGGGCTTAATGGCGATCTCTTCAATCAGAGCAGTGATATTAATTTGCCGACAACGGCCGAACAGACAAATTCTGATGCGGATAGCGAAGCAGAAGCCGCGGCGGCATTAGTCTCTCTGGGTTACAAGCCACAAGAGGCCAGCCGCATGATAAGTAAAGTCGCTAAATCGGGCGCTGATTGTGAAACACTTATCCGCGAAGCACTTCGCGCCGCTCTTTAAGTTGCAGGAGTAAGCCATGATTGAAGCTGACCGTCTGGTTTCCGCGGGAGTTTTACAAGACGATGAAGCCATTGATCGCGCAATCAGACCTAAATTGTTGTCTGAATATGTTGGGCAGCCGCAAGTCTGTGAGCAGATGGAGATTTTTATTCAGGCTGCCAGATTGCGTGGTGATGCCCTTGACCACCTGCTGATTTTTGGTCCGCCGGGGTTGGGGAAAACAACGCTGGCGAATATTGTTGCCAATGAGATGGGGGTTAATCTCCGTACAACTTCTGGCCCAGTTTTAGAAAAGGCGGGCGATCTGGCGGCAATGCTGACCAATCTTGAACCGCATGATGTGTTGTTTATCGATGAAATTCACCGCTTGTCGCCGGTAGTGGAGGAAATTCTCTATCCGGCAATGGAAGATTACCAACTGGATATTATGATTGGCGAGGGGCCGGCAGCCCGTTCGATCAAAATTGATTTGCCCCCTTTTACTCTGATTGGCGCTACCACTCGTGCAGGCTCTTTGACTTCTCCACTGCGTGATCGGTTCGGTATCGTGCAGCGTCTTGAATTCTATAATGTGGACGATTTGCAAAGTATCGTTTCTCGCAGTGCTCGTTTTATGGGGGTCGAGATCACTGACGATGGCGCCCGGCAGATTGCCATGCGTTCTCGTGGGACGCCGCGGATTACAAACCGTTTACTGCGCCGGGTGCGTGATTTTGCTCAAGTGAAAGGGAATGGCGCGATTGATGGCAATATTGCCGCCAGAGCGCTGGATATGTTGAGCGTAGATGCTGCCGGTTTTGATTATCTGGATCGTAAGTTACTGGTTGCCATCATTGATAAATTTATGGGTGGGCCGGTTGGGGTAGATAACCTTGCCGCTGCCATTGGTGAAGAGCGGGAAACGATTGAGGATGTGTTGGAACCCTTTCTGATCCAACAGGGTTTTATTCAACGTACTTCCCGTGGACGAATTGCTACCGAACATGCTTATCGCCATTTTGGTGTGGTCAGAGATCAGGAATGAGCTGTTTAATTGCCTGAGAAATCGGGATGGGTACTCCAGCAAGGGAAACCTATCCCGCTCTCCATGACTGGGTTATACCCACTCAGTGGATCAATTTTTTGCTTTACTGATCAGACTGATAATAAACATCACCGCAGCGCATAGCACGACAGATGGCCCTGCTGGTGTGTCGTAAACGGCGGAGAACGCTAATCCGCCGGTGACAGCAAGCATACCAACCGCAATGGCAATACCGGCCATTTGCTCTGGTGTACGGGCAAAACGGCGAGCAGTGGCTGCCGGGATAATGAGTAGGGAGGTGATAATCAGCGCACCGACAAATTTCATTGCCAGGCCGATTGTCAACGCTGTTACCAGCATTAACAGTACTCTTAACCGCTGTATTTTAATACCATCCACAAAAGCCATTTCCTGACTGACGGTGACAGAGAGCAGAGCGTTCCATTGCCAGAACAGAAGTGTGGCGACAAGGGTGACGCCTATGACAATCAACCAAATGTCTTCATAGGTGACTGACAACAAATCACCAAACAGATAAGCCATCAAATCAACTCGCACATTAGACATCAAACTGACAACGACCAGCCCTAATGATAGTGCGCTGTGAGCCATAATCCCCAACAAAGTATCGATTGCCAGTTGAGGGCGTTTCTCCAACCAAACCAGCATCATTGCCAGTATCAAAGTGACAGCGATAATCGCGTAAAAAGGGCTAATATTTAGCAATAATCCGAAGGCAACGCCCAGTAATGAAGCATGAGCCAGAGTATCGCCAAAATAGGACATTCTGCGCCAGACAACAAATGAACCTAATGGTCCGGCAGCAATAGACAATAATACGCCGGCCAACCAACCGGGGAATAGTAATTCAATCATGAGTGGCATTCCCTGTTATTTTCCAAGATAATTTTCCCTTTCAAATCATGGTGGTGATTATGTTGGTGGCGATATACTGCCAATTGTTCAGCGCCATGATGACCAAACATAGCGATAAATTCAGGATGAGTTGAAACAACTTCAGGTGTGCCGGAACAGCAAATATGTTGATTAAGGCATAAAACTTCGTCTGTTTTCGCCATAACCAGATGTAAATCATGGGATACCATCAATACAGCACAATGCAATTCGGTTCTAATTTGATTGATTAGATCATAAAGTGCCAACTGACCATTAACATCGACCCCTTGTGTTGGTTCATCAAGGACTAATAATTGCGGATGATTTAATAGCGCTCTGGCTAATAAAACCCGTTGGTTTTCCCCGCCGGATAATTTTTGCATGGGTTGCTGCAATAGATGAGCAGCGTTCACTCGCTCTAGTGCTGGCAATATATCGGCAGATTTTACGCCGGGTTTTAGCATCATAAAGCGTTTGACTGTTAATGGCAGAGTGGGATCAAGATGCAACTTCTGTGGAACATAGCCGGTTCTCAATCCGGCGGTGTGTTCAATTGTGCCGGATGATGGTTCGACAAGCCCCAAAACAACACGAACTAAAGTTGATTTACCGGCACCATTGGGACCTAGCAAAGTCAGAATATTCCCTCGTTGTAAATTAAGAGAGATATTGTTTAATACCTGACGATTGTCGAAGGTAACAGCAACATTTTTTAAAGTGATGAGTGTTGACATGCTAAATATATCTTGCGTGAACATTGAGATGTTATAATATAACAATTCTTGTTTCTGTCCACGAGATATTTACATTATGTTACACAAATCATATAAACTAGCGCACAAGTTTCTCTGTAAGGCCGCGATTACTGCTGTTTTCATGTCAGGGACGATACAATCGGCTAATGCTGATGTTGTGACATCAATTCGTCCGTTAGGTTTTATTGCTGCGGCAATAACTGATGGTGTAACTGATACGCAGGTACTGTTGCCTGATGGGGCATCACCGCATGATTATGCATTGAAACCGTCTGATCTTAAGAGAATTAACCAGGCAGATTTAGTTGTGTGGGTTGGACCTGAGATGGAAATCTTTTTGTCTAAACCGTTAGCCAAAGTGCCACAAAATAGACAGCTAGCTTTAGCGCAATTGCCAACGATTAAGCCATTATTGCTGAAGAATGATGAAGATTTACATGAACCAGAT
Organism: Photorhabdus aegyptia; assembly: GCF_000612035.1. NCBI lineage: Bacteria > Pseudomonadati > Pseudomonadota > Gammaproteobacteria > Enterobacterales > Morganellaceae > Photorhabdus > Photorhabdus aegyptia. The sequence goes on from NZ_JFGV01000003.1 coordinate 13,245, forward strand.
CAACATAAACATGAAGAAGGTCATGAACATCATTCTCATGGTGAATATAATATGCACATCTGGTTATCGCCAGAAATAGCAAAACAGGTTGCACAGGGGATTCATGACCAATTACAAATGCGTTTTCCGCAGAAAAAAGCAGCGCTGGACGTAAACCTACGTAAATTCAATGCTCAGCTTGCGCAAACTGACAAAAATATTGCTAATATTCTTAAGCTGGTGCGTGGTAAGGGGTATTTTGTTTTTCACGATGCTTATGGCTATTTCGAGCAGCATTATGGCCTGACACCATTAGGACATTTTACGATTAATCCTGAAATACAACCTGGCGCACAAAAACTACATCATATACGAACACAATTGGTTGAGCAGAAAGCAATTTGTATTTTTGCTGAGCCACAATTCAGGCCAACCGTTATTAATGCTGTGGCGAAGGATACGGGAGTGCGTATGGGCACCTTGGACCCGTTAGGAAGCCGCATCGTATTGGATAAAGACAGCTATATGAAATTTATAACTCAGTTGTCGGAACAGTACATGGGTTGCCTGAATTAAAGTAATAAGGAACTCAATGAGTGCAACAGATAGTTAAAACTATCGTTCTGGTGTATAAGGAGTTACCGCGACCGCATAAAATTATGTTGGGTTCGCTGACTGTAGCAACATTGGTTGTCACTATGTGGCAACCTATTGCTTATCATCATGAACAAGAAGAAACAACAGTCGGCAGCATTGCCATTAATCCTTCTGTAGATAGCGATGAGATTATTGCAGATAGCAGTGAACAGCTACCGGACGAAGGTATTCCTGATGAAGAGACGAACTCAGAGGTCACGGCTCAAACTCCGCATGAATATATTGTCTCCGACGGTGACACCCTCAGTAATATTCTGACCCAATTTGGCATCGACTCTTCTGATGTCGCGTTACTCGCGAGTCAGCATAAAGTGTTACGGGGGCTGAACATTGGCCAGCCATTGTCATGGACAGTCAATGAAGCGGGTGACTTGCAAACTCTGACTTGGGGTGTTTCCCGCCGTGAAACGCGCATTTATACCCGTGAAGGCGATCTGTTTAAAGAAACAAAAGAGTTTCAGAAAGGGGAGTGGAAAAACAGCGTCGTTGTTGGCGTTGTTGATAGTAACTTTACCAGCAGTGCTTTAAATGCCGGCTTAACCAGCAGTGAAGCTCGTGAAGTCACCAAGGCACTGCAATGGCAAATTGATTTGCGTAAATTACATGAAGGTGATCGTTTTTCTGTATTGCTGTCCCGTGAAATATTGGATGGTCGCAGTGAACAGAGCCAATTACTTGGTGTTCGCCTAAATAGTGGTGGTAAAGATTATTATGCTATCCGGGCGGAAGATGGGCGTTTTTATGATCGTCAAGGTTCCGGTCTGGAGCGCGGATTTTTGCGTTTTCCAACTACTAAGCAATTTCGGGTATCTTCCCAATTTAATCCTCGGCGTGTGAATCCAGTCACTGGTCGGGTTGCACCACATAAAGGGGTGGATTTTGCTATGCCAGTGGGAACGCCTATTTTGGCGGTGGGTGACGGTGAGGTGATTGTTTCTAAATATAATGGAGCAGCAGGTAACTTTATTGCCATTCGTCATGGTCGCCAATATACCACGCGTTATATGCACCTGAGAAAGCTGTTGGTGAAACCAGGACAGAAGGTAAAACGGGGTGATCGTATTGCGTTGTCTGGTAGCACCGGTCGTTCTACGGGTCCACATTTGCATTATGAATTCTGGATCAATCAGCAGGTGGTAAACCCATTAACGGCGAAATTGCCGCGCTCTGGTGGTTTGAGTGGTAAAGAACGCTCGGAATTCCTGGCAACGGTAAAAGAGGTCACGCCTCAGCTTCTGTTAGATTGAGTTTAATTGTTCATTAGTAACAGACTTTAAAGCGGATGATTGCTATCATCCGCTGTCGTTTTATTTATGTTCAGAAAAAGGTGTGTTGATATCGTTGATATAGCCCCCTGTACATGTGAAATGAACAATGATCTTTTTGTTTTAAAAGAGTTAGCTCATGTATAAAGAAACAGATACAGACAGTAAAGTTGGTTATGTGCCGACATTTCATAAATCTTACCTGCATCCTCGTTACTGGGGGTTATGGCTGGGCATTGGTGCGTTGGCCGGGCTGGCTTACCTGCCGGTTAGAGTGCGTGATCCTCTGCTGGCTAAAATAGGCTGGTTGGCGGGTAAGTTAGCGAAAGGGGCACGTCGTAGAGCAAGAATAAATCTGTGTTACTGTATGCCGGAACTGACGGAGCAACAGCGTGAAGCATTGATTGATGAGATGTTTTCTACCGCACCTCAACCTTTTGTTATGTTGGCTGAACTTTGTTTACGTGGTACAAAATCAACATTAAGCCGGACGCAGTGGCATGGGGAAGAAGTTATTCTTCAACTGAAAGCGCAGGGGAAAAACGTTATTTTCATGGTGCCTCATGGTTGGGCGGTGGATATTCCAGCTATATTACTGTCTGAGGGTGGACAGAAAATATCAGCCATGTTCCATCACCAGAAAAACCCGGTTGCAGATTATCTGTGGAATAAAGTTCGCCATCACTTTGGTGGCCGTTTACATTCTCGTGATGCTGGAATTAAACCATTTGTTGCTACTGTTCGCCAGGGTTTCTGGGGATATTATCTGCCTGATCAAGATCATGGTGAGGAGCACAGTGAATTTGTTGATTTTTTCGCAACTTATAAAGCGACATTGCCGGCAATTGGGCGATTGATGAAGGTTTGTCGTGCTGCTATTGTGCCGTTGTTTCCGGTTTATAATTACCGTACCCATCAACTTGATATTTATATTCGTCCACCGATGGATGATATTGATGGCAAAGATGACGCTTTTATTGCTCGTCGGATGAATGAAGAGTTGGAGCAATTGGTACGACCGAACCCTGAACAATATACCTGGATACTTAAATTACTTAAGACTCGGAAAGCCGGTGATATTGGGCCATATGGGAGAGAAGACCTGTGATTTTCGTTACAAAGATGTAGAGTTATTATCACGGCTTGAAAGTTTGTCTTGTCCCCCTAATATTGGACATGGCATCCAACGATTAGGGGGTTTTGTGACGAGTCATTTATTACTATGATTCATTACTATAAGCAATTAGGATTACATGAAATGTTATAAAAGACGGTAAAAGTCTGTTTTACCGTCGAGTTACTGAATTACTGTTGGATTAAATGGGATGCGCCAGCATTCTCTATCCAACCTAATTCCCCGAGAATTTGGCGCTAAAGTGTTGTAACGTGTTATTCCACTTCAAGAATACGGCAGGTGTTAGTGCTGCCAATTGTCCCCATCTGATCACCCTGAGTAACCAGAACAAGATCACCGGAAACCAGATAACCTTTATCGCGCAGACGATTAACCGCTTCATTGGCCGCTGTAATCCCGTCAGTATGACTGCTGCAATAAACCGGTGTAACGCCACGGTAAAGCGCTGTTTGGTTTAAGGTTTTCTCATGACGGGACATAGAGAATATGGGGAGACCAGAACTGATGCGAGACATGATACGAGTGGTGCGGCCTGATTCAGTCATGGCAATAATGGCTTTAACCCCATTTAGATGGTTTGCCGCATACATGGTAGACATCGCAATGGCTTCTTCGATACTGTCAAAAGTGGTGTCTAACCGATGTTTTGATACATTGAGGCCGGGCATTTTTTCTGCTCCGAGACAGACTCGCGCCATTGCGGCAACCGTTTCGGCAGGGTATTGGCCCGCAGCGGTTTCAGCGGAGAGCATTACGGCGTCAGTACCGTCGAGAACGGCGTTTGCCACATCCATCACTTCTGCACGAGTAGGCATTGGGTTGGTGATCATAGATTCCATCATCTGAGTCGCGGTAATCACTACACGATTTAGCTGACGGGCACGGCGAATTAATTTTTTCTGAACGCCAACCAACTCTGGATCACCGATTTCTACACCAAGGTCACCACGAGCAACCATGACGACATCAGAAGCCAGAATGATTTCATCAATGGTTTTATCACTGCTAACGGCTTCTGCGCGTTCAACTTTCGCCACGATCTGCGTTTCACAGCCCGCGTCTCGCGCCAGACGGCGAGCATAATTAAGATCTTCTCCGGTGCGGGGGAAAGAGACGGCTAGGTAATCAACGCCGATTCTGGCCGCCGTAATAATATCTTCTTTGTCTTTTTCGGTTAGGGCTTCCGCGGATAATCCACCGCCCAGTTTATTAATGCCCTTATTGTTAGATAGCGGGCCACCTACAGTGACTTCCGTGAAGACTTTCATTCCCTGAACGTCTAATACTCTGAGTTGAACACGTCCGTCATCCAGCAACAAAATATCGCCCGGTACAACATCCGTGGGTAATCCTTTGTAATCGATACCGACTTTCTCTTTATCGCCTTCGCCTTTACCAAGATTGGCATCAAGCAGAAATTTATCTCCGACATTCAGGAAAATTTTGCCCTCTTTAAACGTTGATACGCGGATTTTAGGCCCTTGAAGATCGCCAAGAATAGCAACATGGCACCCCAGGCGGGCTGCAATCTCGCGGACTTTGCTGGCTCGCTGGAGATGATCTTCGGCGGTACCGTGGGAAAAATTGAGGCGGACTACGTTTGCACCCGCAGCAATAATCTTTTCAAGATTATTATCGCGGTCGGTAGCCGGACCAAGTGTAGTAACAATCTTAGTTCTTCTGAGCCGTCTGGACATGTGTTACTCCGTTGACCTGTGAGTACTGGTATTGGTTATATAAAAATAATCAATAATCTATTAATTATCCTATAAAACGAGTAAAAAAACTCTTCGGCAATCCAACTATCAAGGCTGTTTATAGATTACTTTTGTGACCCGTATCAACTTATCATGATACTTTTCGCTGTAGTGCCCATTGACCGTTGTCAACTATAGGGGAACGACAGGGGGAACGTTTTACACAATCGCTATGCCCTAGCGAATCAGTTAACCATTTTTAACGGATATTTATTGCCGCATTTCTATCCTATCACGATTTGTTGCCGATTTATCAATAATCTAATAGCTCTAGAGGTTTTGATAATGAAAGTGGTAGTGATTAGGTTTACTGGAATCTGGCAATACTTGGGGTTGGAAGAGGTGAAACGTCCAGGATGGGTATGCTGTAAAGTATGCAAATGATAAGTTCTCCTTGGGGAGGACGAGCTGGAACTGTCTCTTAAGTCAGATTTATGATCAAGAGACAGTTATTTACGTGAGATTTGTCAGTGGCTTGAGGATGTAGAGCCTTATGTTTTCCGATACCATCCCATCAACTTAATATATGAATTGGTAATTGTAATCGCTGCATTGCCGCCAGAATCTCCGGTATTACCTGAAATGGTATGGTTGTGTGATCCTATTGATACCGTATGAGAGTGGGCGCCATTAGTGCTAGTGTTAAATTTGGCATTGTTCCAATCTGTAGATTTTGATCCCTGATTGTTCTTAGAACCGTCGAAATGACCATAACGCCCACCAGTAGTTTCACCCCAACTGCTATCATGATAGTGATCTCCAGTGACATTAGTGGTTTTAGCGCCATAATCAAATGTGCTCGTTGTCCCAAAAAATGTATGATTATGTGCTGGCATTTGCGCCGCTGTCAGGCTTATCAAATCATTGCCACCGGTTGATAAAATATCGGAGCCATTGGCGTTAGCTAATCGAATGGTTTTATTTTCACCAATATATTCCCATGTAGTACCCGGAAATAGCACATTTGGGTTTTTATTTTGAGCGAACCAAATCACAATTCCTACAGGATATTGGGTGTTAATAATGGTTTCAATTAAGCCAAGGTTTTTCACAAATGTATTTTTATCAGGAATGTCTGCGCCGTTTTGATCTTTTGCTAGCCGATTATTAGCGTTATCGTTTACATCAGAAACAAGCTTCTGAGTTGCAGCAAGGGTGTTACTGTTGCCTGTTTGGTCTGTGAGTTGAATAACACCTTGTTGTGTCAATGAGGCGCTTGGTACTTTGGTTGTGATTTTTTGTTCTAATGCTCTATTTAATTGGGTAGTGAGTTTAGCTATATCTCCATCATCTAAAACATCATTGCCAGATTGGGTCGCGATAAAATCAGCAATAACAGAGGATATGGTTGATGACTGACGTAATACCTTATTTAGTAAATGAGTAGTAATATTTTCTGGTGGAAATCCAGTCTTCAAACCCTGATCTTGTTCATATCTTTCTTGGCTAATTACATTAGCATTACTACTAATGGAAAAGGCTTTAAAATCATTTTTGGCACTCATACATTATCCTTAAATTAAATAATATTATTTTATAATCAATGTATTAAATTATTGTAAAAATAATTTCCTGAAACCTATTTTAATGATAGTTTAGCTCGGAAAAATTATGATAAAGTGTCCTTGTAACTTAGGAGGTTAATTGTTTTTGTATAATGGATAGAAATAAAAATCCGAAATTATATGAGCAGATAAATATCTAAGCCATTTATATTCAACATCTGAAAAGATGCTAATAACCATATTATTTTTTTTCAATGCGGTTTTATTAATTAAACCATCCTTATAATGTAATTAAATGCTACATTTCTTGGACGTGTTTCATTATCACCATTCATCCCAATAGATTTATATTCCCCTAAGCCGCCTCGATCATTAGGATCGCCATGCATACCGCCACGCACGGGGTCTGGATATTGAAGAGAGGTTTGATCGCTGTTAGTGGTAGAAATACTATGATTATGCCTTTTGAACGCATCATATTGAAAACTCAATATACTACGTCCATTGTCAATACCACGCCAACTATCCCAACCACGAATAAATTCACCACGTAAATCGGGTAATACTCCATTAGGATAGGCTTGCGCTAATTTCGGATATTTTGTTTTATCAAAAGAAGCGCCGTTACATTGTGCCCATCCTTCTGGTGGGGTGGCAGTCGGCCAGGGGAGTGGTACCCCTACCGGGATCAATTTTTCAAATAAACTGAGGTTTCTCACAAAAGCATCTTTATCAGGAATATCTGCGCCGTTTTGGTCTTTTGCCAGCCGGTTATTCGCATTCTGATTGACATCAGAAACAAGCTTCTGCGTTGCCGCAAGGGTATTACTGTTGCCTGTATTGTCTGTGAGTTGAATAACGCCTTGTTGTGTTAATGAGGCACTTGGTACTGTTGTTGTAATTTTTTGTTCTAACGCTCTATTTAATTGAGCAATCAGTTTAACTATATCACCATCATCTAAAATATCATTGCCAGATTGGGTCGCGATAAAATTAGCAACGACAGAGGATATGGTTGATGCTTGACGTAATACCTTGTTTAGCACATGAATAGTAATATTGTCTGGGGGAAACCCAGTTTTCAAACTTCGGCTTTCTTCATAGGCTTCTTGACTGACTACATTAGCATTGTTACCAATAGAAAAAGCTTTAAAATCACTCTTGGGATTCATATATTTTCCTCAGATTAAATAATAGCGTTTATAAGTAGCATGTTGAATTATTGAAAAACTCATCTTCACCAGTATATGTCAATAATAGTTTAGCTCGTAAAAAGCATAATAAATTATTCTTATAACTTAAGGGGGTAATAGTTTTTATATAATAGGTGGCAATAAAAAATACGAAACTGTTGATCGGGTAAATATCTAAATGATTTACATTCAACATTTGAAAGTTATTTTTATCTTCCTGCTTTTCATATATTTTCGGTAATTTTTTATAATGATACTCTCTAGTTTAGTCTTTACACTTTAAACCGTCATTATTTTATTGAATTAACTAAGTAATATAGGATTTTTTTGCCATAATTCTGTAAACTCCTGTTTATCTCGGCTAGTGTAAATTATTTACTGGTGCTCAATGAGCCATAAACGATCACTGACTACGCAATTGTTGCGAGTCAGCCTAATATACCCGTTATCTTTCAAGTTGCCTCTTTGTTGGCTGCGCTCACTCACCCCGGTCACATAGTTCTCTATGCTCCCGGGGATTCGCTCCCTTGCCGTCGCGATGCATCTTGAAATCCATAGGGTATAGCGAGAGGATTATTTTCAGGTCGGGGGAAAGTCAATTTTATCAAAGCGTGAATTTCGTAGCGCCTTTTTGACTCTTTTCAAATTATCTCTGAATTTTGAACCACGGCGCAGGGTAAAACCTGTAGCTAAAACATCAATAACGGTTAATTGAGCGATTCTTGAGACCATTGGCATATAAATATCTGTATCTTCCGGGACGTCCAGAAGAATGGCGAGCGTTGCTTCGTGGGCGAGGGGAGAATCTTGGGAGGTAATTGCGATAACTGTCGCATCATTTTCTCGCGCAAGTTGTGCTGCTTCCACCAGGCTTTTAGTTCTGCCGGTATGGGAAATGAGTACGACGACATCACCTTCGGCACTGTTAATACAGCTCATTCGTTGCATCACAATGTCATCAAAATAGATAACGGGAATGTTGAACCGGAAAAATTTATTCATTGCATCATGGGCGACGGCCGCAGAAGCCCCTAGGCCAAAAAATGAGATTTTTCGGGCTTGAGTCAGTAAATCGACAGCTCGGTTAATGGCTGTGATATCCAAATTGTTTTTGACGGTATCCAGAGTTGCCATTACCGATTCAAATATTTTATTGGTGTAGGCACTAACTGTATCGCTCTCTTCAACATTGCGATTTACGTAAGGCGTGCCATTGGCAAGACTTTGGGCTAGATGGAGTTTGAAATCGGGAAAACCTTTGGTATCCAGACGGCGGCAAAAACGGTTTACTGTGGGTTCACTGACTTCCGCCATTTTTGCCAGCGTTGCGATACTGGCATGAATTGCAGTTTGTGGTGAAGCCAGGATTATCTGCGCCACTTTTTTTTCTGATTTACTCAAGAATTCGATACTATTTTGGACTCGTTCCAGTGTATTCATAAAACGCAGTTACCTGTGGTTTTGACGATTTCATTCAGATGAGAAATCTATATAAATTTTTATGAAAATATACTATTAGCAAATTGAAGCTGGCAGTAGGAAGTCACAATAATTTAATGTTTTTCATAAAAGTATGACAAGTGTCTAACTTTCACATTGGTAATTATCTTTCATAAACGTTGTAAAGTTACATAAAGCTATCACATTTTTATCATTGATAAAACATATTGTTAACAGAGGGACGTGGTTATTCGTTATCGCTGTTTACGCGCCATAGTCAAAAGAGTACATTATTGGTTAATGCTGTAACAAAATTACAATATCCCGCAATGAGGAGATACATATGGCGGTTACTTCTACAGCTCAGGCTTGTGATTTAGTCATTTTTGGCGCTAAAGGGGATTTGGCTCGCCGGAAATTATTGCCTTCCCTTTACCAGCTTGAGAAAGCGGGTTATATCCACCCAAAAACCCGAATTATCGGTGTTGGCCGGGCTGATTGGGATAAAAAGGCGTATACCAAGGTTGTTGAAGAAGCTTTAAATACGTTCTTGCCGGAAAAATTAGATCCAGAGTTATGGAAGACATTGAGTGAACGTTTGGCGTTCTGCAATCTGGATGTTAATCAAAAGGAAGATTTTGCCAAACTGAAAGCGATTCTTAATCAAGGGCACCAGCCAGCAATTCACTATTTTGCCATGCCGCCAAGCACTTTTGGTTCGGTTTGTCACGGATTGGGCCTTGCCGGGTTAAATAAAGAGCCAAACCGGGTTGTGATGGAAAAACCTTTAGGGACTGATCTTGAATCATCTAAAGCCATTAATGATGAAGTAGCAAAATATTTCAATGAGCGTCAGGTTTATCGTATCGATCATTATCTGGGTAAAGAAACCGTATTGAATCTATTAGCATTGCGGTTTGCCAATTCCCTATTTGTGAATAACTGGGATCACCGGACAATTGATCATGTACAAATTACGGTAGCTGAAGAGGTCGGTATTGAAGGCCGTTGGGGTTATTTTGACCAAGCCGGGCAAATGCGCGATATGATTCAGAATCACCTGTTGCAAATATTGACCATGATTGCTATGTCTCCTCCGGCAGATCTGACGACAGACCGTATCCGTGATGAGAAAGTAAAAGTATTGCGTTCTCTGCGTCGTATTGATCATACGAATGTGCGGGAGAAAACAGTACGTGGTCAATACACTGCCGGTTTTGTTCAAGGGCACAAGGTACCGGGGTATCTGGAGGAAGAGGGGGCGAACAAGTCCAGTCGGACGGAAACTTTTGTTTCTATCCGTGTCGATATTGATGACTGGCGTTGGGCCGGGGTGCCTTTCTATCTGAGAACGGGTAAACGTTTGCCAACGAAATGTTCTGAAGTGGTGGTGTACTTCAAAAAGCCCGCGCTGAATTTGTTCTCTGAATCTTATCAGCAACTACCACAGAACAAACTGACGATTCGTCTGCAACCGGATGAAGGTATTGATATCGAAGTTCTGAACAAAGCCCCGGGGCTGGAGCACAAGCATCGTTTGCAAACCACTAAGCTGGATCTGAGTTTCTCTGAAACGTTTAACCATATTCCATTGGCAGATGCTTATGAGAGATTGTTGCTGGAAGCTATGCGGGGTATTCAGGCGCTATTCGTTCGTCGTGATGAGGTGGAAGAAGCTTGGAAATGGGTTGATTCTATTATGAATGCATGGGCGGCGGATAATGATGCGCCTAAGCCTTATCAGGCGGGAACATGGGGGCCGGTTGCTTCTGTTGCTATGATCACTCGCGATGGTCGTTCGTGGAATGAGTTTGAGTAATTGATAAACCTTTCTGTTGAAGCTCAAGCCGCGCTGTAAGCGGCTTGGGTTGTTATCAACAAGGTATCAGCTTATGTTGATATCAATTCTGTTTTTTGATTCAACTCTGTTTATCAGATAAAAAATGAGCAAAATTGAGTGGTTGCTTTCTATTATTTCGTATGGTAGAAGTAATAGGAACACTAACACTAACACTATTTATGAGGATTCTTCGTATATCGCGCGGAATATCAGTGCGATGAAAGAATGAGATATCATGAACAGCGCCAAAAGCGTCAAGTTTCAAAGTTCCACCCATGTACTTTTCCTTTCTGCCATTTTATCCAGTGAGCATTACTGGTGTGGTGCATTATAGCGTCTGACTCCTGTTAACCGGTTCTCAACCGGTATTTCTATTTCGTCAAAACGTCAGGTTATTATTTCTCATCTCATGCATAGATGAGTTAGATCATTTATTAGCTTGCGTCTTGACGTGCGTATTTACGTGGTCAGGAGAAAGAAAATGATTTATTGGTTATTCCTTGCAATGGCAATTGTTACCGAAGTTATCGGTACCTTATCGATGAAACATGCCAGCGTTTCCGGTGGTGTAGTTGGCATGGCTGTTATGTACATCATGATCGCCACATCCTATATTTTGCTGGCAATGGCGGTGAAAAAAGTTGCATTAGGCGTTGCGTACGCTTTGTGGGAAGGGGTTGGCATTTTATTTATTACTGTTTTTAGTGTCATGTGGTTTGATGAATCACTGTCATTGATGAAAGTAGGTGGTTTGGCTCTGCTGATAACAGGAATTATGTTGATTAAATCCGGCACTAGAAAAGCGGCAGTTAAAAAATCGGCAGAGGTAGTGAAGCAGGTGGCAAATAAGGCTGTCAGTGTCGCAACAACCAAAAACAGTAAAATAAAGGAGGCATAACATGTTGCAACAATTTGAATGGTGGCATGCGGCGTTCTTATTCCTTGCCGTCGCGTTGGATATTTTAGCGAATATTTTACTGAAACTTTCTAATGGTTTTAGACGTCCTTGGATGGGTGTTCTCTCGCTTATTGCTGTCCTTGGGGCGTTCAGTGCGCTTGCTCAGGCAGTGAAGGGAATTGAGCTTTCTATTGCTTATGCCTTATGGGGCGCTTTCGGTATTATTGCGACGGTTGCTGCTGGCTGGATTATGTTTAATCAGCGTTTGAATTGTAAAGGTTGGGGTGGAATTGCCTTGTTGCTGTTGGGCATGGTGATGATCAAGATGGCTTAAGTCGTGGAGTAACCCAATCTGGGGGGAGTATGATTCACAGAGATTGTTTTAATTTTGTCGCTCCTGATGCGCTTATAACTATTTTTTTCTCTGTTCAGGTATTTTGATTAAATACTGTATAACTCCTCCCGCTTTGGTTTTTAAATAACGAATTTTATTGTTTATTTCTTATATTATCTGCTGGCATGCAACTAGCAACTATTTTGCATAATAACCAGCAGATATGAATAAAAGTGACTTTTAACAGCTAAAACAGACGTCTGGTTTATGGCCATCTTTCACACAACAACCAGGACAACAAGACTGAACAATATAGCGGCCATTCCCCATTTCCTTCATGTCAAAGTCTTTATAACGATAAAAAACATGTTGACCCATTGCGGTGGAACAAGATGGGCAACTTTTATAGATCTTGCCTTCTACTTCCGCAACAACAGAATCATGAAGGGGCTCATGACAACCTGAACAAACATCCATAGAATGCTCCATACCAAGTGATAAAAGTTATTGAAGATTAGGCCATGTTTATATTCACTCAACAGTGGCCCGACATTGATGTGCTTATTAGAAAGTATGGACGACGTATAAGTATAATTCAACATTGAAAAGGTAAATAATAGAAAATCCATTTGGTGAGTTAACTCTACCAGATGAAATTAACGCTATTTGTGATAAGCAATATTGGAAACTATTTTATTTACATTGATCATCAGAGTACTATCAGCAGTTCAAACATAACATATATTTATAAAATGGGTCATTAAGGGCCATTGCTAAAGTAAAGTAGGTATTTTGACCCGTTATAATGAATTTATGTGCAGGTTCCTAAAATTCTCAAAAAGCTATAGAGAATGGATTTAAAAATTGTCTATGCCAGAGCAATTTTTTATCTATTTCACTTAATTCAGTTTCTTCACAGATACTATTCCAATTATCTTGGATTATTGATATTTGTTTATTAAATATTTCTTTTGCTTTTTGCTCTGAAATATTAAAGTTATGCGCAGTTTCCAAACAAGTTTGTAATTGACTTAGATTTTTATTTCCGACTATTAGCATTGCTTGAGATGCTTCATTACCCGATCTACCTTGAGGGCATATATCGTAAGCCGGAGTTAAACTTAAATTTTTTCCATCCCAAAATGCAGCATGATTTCGAGCGTGATCATCTGTATTACCGCATAGTATATTAAAAACTAATCGTGAAAATAATTCTTCTAATGTTTTCTGAGGATTAGTGAAACTATATCGTATAATCTCGGCAAATTTTTCATAACTAGCATATCTGGCCATCATATCATCCAAACTAAATAGAGTTAGAGCAGAGACCATTGATTTTCGTAACCAACTATTTTGGGTATATTCTCGATCAAATCTCTCAATTAATAGTACATTTTTATTTGCAGATGTTGCTAATTTTACTGGTGCAACATCAATACCAACTAGCTTCGCAAGTCTCATAGCAATAAACTCTGCTTTAACCACACTGTAAAGATCACTACTTGAAGAAAATTTAGCGACATATTTTTTTCCTTTATCTTCAATTAGTGCCTTGGGCCGTGCTCCGCCAATTGAACTACCGTGAAAAAGTGCTTGGTCTAATTCTGGCGTTAATAATAGACCATTTTCAACTCGTTCTGCGGATTGAACTAATTCTTCTAAGCTGACATTCTTTATAGATCGTGGTGTATATTCCGATGGAGATAGCTGAAAATCTAAAGCACCTATACGGTCAGATCCTGATTCAAGAAGGTAAGTTATTTCATTTAATATAGTAGTTTCTGTATCTGCTCCTTTTAATCCTAATTTTTTGTTGATTATAACTCTGCGACCCCACGCATCAGGTGAAGCGTCGCGGATACAGCCAGGTATTGTCAGATCACTCTGTGGGGATATGATACCAGATTTTAATGGTAATTCTGGTTCATAAATCGAGATAGATGGTGGCTGGCTATTGAATCTTTCAAGGTAACTTTTACCATAGTTAAATAGAATACGGCCGTTAAATTCTTCCAGGCGGCCAGCAACCACTGGTTCAGTTTGTTCTGGTAACCATATCCAGACATAAGCTTCTTTGTTGTTAGAAATCATCGTATACCTCTCTCTTTTTTTCCTGAATACGCCGTGGTAATAAAACTAATTTATCTCTTGTTTGTTCTATACGTGTTGAGATAGGAAATTTATCATTGTCAAACAAGTTGATACCTACAAGGTTGGCCAGCTCAAATGCTAATCCTATGGAGCAACCCATATCCCCATTTTCAATTTTTTGTAGCGTGGTTCTGGATATACCAGCACGTTCTGCCAAATTCTTTTCTGACCAATGGCGTTGTTTTCTACCTAACTTGATTTGTTCTCCGAGTAACATAACTGCCTCTTGGGAGAATTTTGAATAGGCTCTATGTTTTAACATACTTCCTCCTGTTGACCATTATAGTGGTCATTGATGGCCTTAATGAACACTATAATGGTCATCATCATGGTTTGTCAAAATGAGAATGTCAATATTAGATGGGCATTATAATGGTCACATCTTATAGTTCAAGGCATAAGAGGAAGGTTAGAATTGTTGAGTTTATAACATTCCATTTAGAACAATGAATAATATAGTTAATGAAAATGTCGATTAATATTTTATTTTAGAATGTTATTGTAACTAAATTAATGGAGAAAGCTATATCTTATTTACATTAGTAACATCTATTGGGATATTCTGAATAACCTCCATATAATTAAAATATAAATGGAGGCGATAGAGAATGTCCCAAAATTAATATTAAATACCTGCGATAACTTTTATCTCGACTTTGTATTTGGGATTCATTAGTTTAGCTTCAACTGTACAACGTACTGGCGCTCTTCCTGCAACAACCCACGCATCCCAGGCAGCATTCATGCCAGCAAATTCTTTTCCATCAGCCAGAAAAATAGTGGCGTCGATAATTTTGCTTTTATCAGAACCGAGACGCTGTAACATAATATCAATGGCGGTCAGTGTATTCGCTGTTTGCTCAGTAATATCACCATCCAGATTTTCCGGTACGGCGGTGTAGTAAATGGTTTTATTGTAAATTACCGCTTCGGACCAGCGATCCTGTGGATCAATATGTTCAATTGTCATGGATACTCCTTTCTGTGAATGACTATCTGCCTGATTTTGGGTGGTGATCAGAACATACTATTGGCATAATCTCCATCCATTCTATTGAAAGAGACGGTTTGTGTCAGACGATTTTGCGAAAAATGGCGCCCTTGCTAAAGCAATAACAGGTTTTAAACCCCGTGATGCTCAAAGAGAAATGGCAGTGGCTATTGAGTGTGCGATTAAAAACCATCAACAATTGGTCGTAGAAGCAGGCACGGGAACAGGTAAGACATTTGCCTATTTAGCACCCGCGTTGCGTTCTGGGCAGAAAGTGATCATTTCTACAGGTTCTAAGGCATTACAGGATCAGCTCTATAATCGTGATTTACCGACAGTCGCTGAAGCAATTAATTTCACCGGTAAATTGGCGTTGTTGAAAGGCCGTGCAAATTATCTGTGCTTGGAACGGTTGGAACAGCACTCTTTTGGGGGCGGACAATTAGAAGCAGAAATTTTGTCAGATATTGTTCGGCTAAGAGGCTGGTCTTCACAAACTGAAGAGGGGGATATCAGTACTTGTCACCAAGTGGCGGAAGATAGCCAGGTTTGGCCGTTGGTCACTAGTACGAATGATAACTGCCTAGGTAGTGATTGTCCGCGTTATCAGGAATGCTTTGTTCTCAAAGCTCGCCGCCGGGCAATGGAGGCGGATGTTATCGTTGTTAACCATCATCTATTTATGGCGGATATGGTGGTGAAAGAAACGGGATTTGGTGAGTTGATCCCGCAAGCAGAAGTCAAAATATTTGATGAGGCGCATCAAATCCCTGATATTGCCAGTCAATATTTTGGTCAGCAATTAAGTAGCCGCCAATTGATGGATCTCTCCAGAGACATCACTATGGCGTATCGCACGGAAGTCCGAGATCAAGTTCAATTACAAAAGAGCGCAGATCGTCTGAGTCAGAGTACACAAGATTTCCGGCTAGCGTTGGGAGAGAACGGTTATCGGGGTAATTTGCGGGAGTTATTGCAAAATCCGCAAGTGCAGCGGGCATTGGTATTGCTTGATGATGCGCTTGAGCTTTGTTATGACGTGATGAAATTATCTTTAGGGCGTTCAGTTATGTTGGATGCGGCATTTGAAAGGGCAACAATTTATCGTAATCGTCTTAAGCGCTTGAAAGAAGTAACTATCCCCGGTTATAGCTATTGGTTTGAAAGTTATGGTCGCCATTTTCTTTTAGCACTCACACCGCTGTCTGTTGCTGATAAATTTAGTGAGATAATTAATGAGCAATCAGGTTGTTGGGTGTTTACCTCAGCTACATTGTCTGTTAACGAGCAACTTTCCCATTTCACTGAACGGTTAGGTTTAAAAGAGGCGAAAACCTTATTACTGCCAAGTCCATTTGATTATCAAAGTCAGACACTACTTTGTGTTCCTCGTCATTTACCATCACCAAATCAGCCTGGTAGTGCAAAATGGTTGGCAGAGATGTTCAAACCACTCATTGAAGCCAATAAAGGTCGATGTTTCTTTTTATGTACTTCACACCAGATGATGCGCAATCTGGCGGAAGCGTTTCGTGCCAACATGACATTGCCGGTTTTGGTTCAGGGTGAAACCAGCAAAGGTCAGCTACTTTCGCAATTTATTGCTGTCGGCAACGCTTTATTGGTGGCAACCAGCAGTTTTTGGGAAGGTGTCGATGTGCGCGGCGAGGCGCTTTCCTGTGTCATTATCGATAAATTGCCCTTTACTGCGCCGGATGATCCACTGCTAAAAGCCCGTATTGAAGATTGCCGACTGAGAGGCGGTGATGCATTTAATGAAGTTCAGTTGCCGGACGCGGTTATTAGCTTAAAACAAGGTGTCGGGCGGCTTATTCGTGATATTGATGATTATGGCGTTGTTGTCATTTGTGATAATCGTTTAGTGATGCGTCCATATGGTGAAGTGTTTTTGAATAGTTTGCCACCTTCACCACGAACCCGAGATTTAACGAAAGCGGTCGCTTTCCTGCAAGCCCGGCAATCTCCTAATATTTCTGGTTTCGCACGGTAATTTTGTACCAGACCGCAGAGCATGCTTTTTTTGTTTATGGGTTTGCTAAAAGTGACAGATCTAATATTGAATATGACGAAGAGACACAGTTTAAGAAGATGGCGTCCCACGTTTTAGGGTTATCAGATGAACAATTAGCTAGACTAATTGAAAAAGGTCATTTTTCGGAGGTGATTAAATATGGTTAAAAAGTATCGTAGTGATGCGTTTGCTGCAATTCACGAAACGATGGAGGCATTAAGCGAAATAGGGGCTGTCAGTAAGCAAACTATGCGTGAGTTTGATGCTGCCTGTTTGACTCCCATAGAATCACTATCTCCAGAGGAAATACGTTCTCTTCGTGAGCGGGAGCATTTGTCACAGCCTGTTTTTGCCCGATATTTGAATGTGAGCAAAAATCTTATATCAGACTGGGAGCGTGGAGCAAAAAAACCCGGAGGCCCAGCCTTGAGGTTGCTTACGATAGTTAAGAAGAACGGAATTCAGGCTATTGCATGACATAATTAAGGATTGCTCCATAATTATAGCAGCAGATCACGTTGAGAAGCGATGGAGCACAGGTAAACTTATCTCTTTTCTATCTGATAATTCATAAAAACACAGCTATCCCCTGTGTACATATGGCAAAGGGTAATGGCCTTCATATGGCTGCCAACTGGGTAAAATCGACTAGGCTATGATAAAATAGCGCCTTATTTTGGATTATATTTCTTGCCGAGGTGCTTAAGGCATGCCTGTACGAATTCTGGCTATTGATACTGCAACGGAAGCTTGCTCTGTTGCTCTTTGGAATGATGGTGCCGTTTTGGCACAGTTTGAAATTTCTCCACGTGAACACACGCAACGTATTTTACCTATGGTTCAATCTGTTCTGGCAGAAGCCGGGATGAGTTTACAACAGCTTGATGCTTTAGCTTTTGGCCGTGGGCCGGGTAGTTTTACCGGTGTGCGTATTGGTGTTGGTATTGCTCAGGGCTTGGCTTTGGGGGCTGAACTGCCGGTGATTGGTGTATCAACGCTCAATGCAATGGCGCAAGGTGTTTTTCGTCTGCTAGGTGCAACTCAGGTATTAACCGCCATTGATGCCCGGATGGGAGAAGTTTACTGGGGGCAATATATCCGTAATCAGCAAGGTGAATGGCAAGGAAGTGAAACAGAAGCTGTGTTGAAACCGGAACAGGTACAGACATTCATGGCTTCATTGAGTGGCGATTGGGTGGTTGCTGGTACTGGCTGGCAGGCTTATCCTCAGTTGATGACAAGTCATTTAACGCTAACTGATAGTAGTATCACATTACCTCATGCTGAAGATATGTTACCTATAGCGATACAGATGTGGCAAAACGGTGAGGTGACGACTGTAGAACATGCTGAACCGGTATACTTGCGTAATGAAGTTACTTGGAAAAAATTACCAGGCCGTTAAGTATTTATTGATGAAACTTGTAGTAAAAGAAGGTATCTAATAAGTTATTTTAAACATGATGATTGGGACAATTTTCAGGAGGAGGTGGTTATGTTAAGAGTAATAAACTACCGGACGAGTGTTAAAGCGCTAATCTTGTTAGGTGCTGTAATGCTTACAGGCTGTATCGCTGTTCCTGATTCAGTAAAAGGAACGTCACCAACACCTGTTCAAGATCTGCTTGCTGTTAAGAGTACGCCTGAGCTGTTTATCGGTCAGGAAGGGCGATTCGGCGGCAAGGTACTTGGTGTAGTGAATGAAAATCACCGTACTCGTCTGGAAATATCGTCATTGCCATTAGCGTCGGATGCCAGTCCAGAGCTACATGAGCCTTCCCTTGGCCGTATCTATGTTTATGTTAATGATTTCCTTGATCCTGACGATTTTAAAGGAAATTACGTCACTGTCGTAGGCCCGATAGTGGGATTGCAAAAGGGAAAAATTGGTTGTGCGGATTACACTTATGTTGTGATTAATGCGATGGGCTATCAACGCTGGAAAGTTGTTCAGCGAGTATTGATGCCTTATGGCCCGGGGCCTTGGAATTATTATGGCTATCCATATTATTCAGGTTGGGGATGGAATTGGTATTACCCCGACCCCGCACCTGTTGAGACTATTTTGACCAGATAGAGTTATCTTAATCGGGATTGTCGATATAGACTTTGTGACATTGTAACTTTATTTCCAATTTGAGCCGCCGCAATAATATGTGGCGGTAATTTATCTATTATTTCCTATCTATCTTTGGATTGATCGTTAATTTCATTGCAATTCTTGCACCCAAACCCGCAGTCATTTCTTCTGCCAGAATTTTTCGTAGTTCATCAGGAATATCATCCGGTTGTAGTATGACAAAACCGAATTTGTCATATAATTTACGGCTTGGCATAAAATCACGAAAAGTTGTGAGATAAAGAGTGGTTTCCCTGTTCTGTTCTAATTGCTCAATGATTAAGCTAAGTAGGGTACTGGCAATACCTTGCCCGTTATATTTTGGCAACACATCAATCTCAGCTAGCAGCATCAATTGATTTAAACGTCGGATTAGCGCAAATCCAACCAGCTTTTGATCACTTTCAGCAACCCAAAGTTGCTGTTCCTGAATACCTGATTCAATTTCATACGTGGATAGGGTTTGGTCACCGAGTGCTTTTGGTAAGAGTTTTTCTGGAAAAAGAGAAGCTGCTTGGCGCTCTATATTGCTGATAGTTGCACTATCTTCATAGGTTGCCCTTCTGACTGTAATGTTATTTATAATCATTTTTTATTACCATTATATTTCTAATAGCGTATTGGAATAGACGAAAGCAATAAATGCTATTTCAAAAATGCTATCTTAAGCAAAAAATAAGTAGGTCAATGTATAACCAATAGCTACTAAGTTAAATATTAACTAGAGCAATAATATACTGATAATTAAAAATAATTTACAGACGACACCATTCTCTTTGTTTTTATGTATAAGGATTAACATGAAATTAGTGATGTGTATCTCAACCTGAACAATGTTTCTTTTTTAAACTGGTACGCTGAGTTAATAATTTGTTAAATCAAGGCGTGCGTTATTTATTAGGCGAGTGATAACATAGCAATTAAAATTTCAGGAGTACTACCTTGGAGAAAGTCTGGCTAAAACACTATCCGGCGGATGTTCCTGCGGAAATTGACCCGGATCGTTATGCATCATTGGTTGAGATGTTTGAAAATGCCGTAGCGCACTATGCAGATCAACCTGCATTTATCAATATGGGTGAGATTATGACCTTCCGTAAATTGGAAGAGCGTAGTCGGGCATTTGCAGCATATTTGCAAAATGGTTTGGGATTAAGTAAAGGAGATCGCGTTGCTCTGATGATGCCAAACCTGCTGCAATATCCCGTTGCACTGTTTGGTGTTCTGCGTGCAGGTATGATTGTTGTAAATGTAAACCCGCTGTATACGCCGCGTGAGCTTGAACATCAGCTTAATGATAGCGGCACTTCCGCTATTGTGATCGTCTCCAATTTTGCCCATACATTGGAAAAGATCGTTTTTAATACTAAAGTTAAGCATGTTATTTTGACGCGTATGGGCGACCAACTATCTCGTCCTAAAGGTACGTTGGTCGATTTTGCGGTGAAATACATTAAGCGGTTGGTGCCGAAGTATAATTTGCCTGATGCCATTTCATTCCGTTGTGCGATACAGAGGGGTTATCGCATGCAATATGTAAAACCGGAGATTAACGGTAATGATTTGGCCTTTCTGCAATATACCGGCGGCACTACCGGCGTAGCTAAGGGAGCTATGCTGACTCACCGTAATATATTGGCAAATCTTGAACAGGCAAAAGCGGTTTATTCTCCATTATTACGTGCAGGCCAAGAGCTGATTGTTACGGCGTTGCCTCTCTATCACATATTTGCGTTAATGGTGAATTGCTTGTTACTTATTTACTTGGGTGGGTGTAATCTTCTGATCACTAACCCGCGTGATATTACGGGTACGGCTAAAGAATTAGGTCGTTATCCGTTCACTTCTGTCACCGGGGTGAATACGTTGTTTAACGCCTGGTTGAATAATGAAGAATTTAAGAAGCTTGATTTTTCTACGCTGCGTCTGGTTGTTGGTGGTGGTATGCCGGTACAGAAAGCGGTTGCTGAGAAATGGGCAAAAGTGACAGGCACCAATCTGCTTGAAGGTTATGGTCTGACAGAATGTTCACCTTTGGTTTCCTGTAATCCTTATAACTCGAAACATTATACTGGCAGTATTGGTTTCCCGGTCTCTTCAACGGAAATCAAACTTGTGGATGATGATGGTAATGAGGTAGAGATGGGCCAGCAGGGGGAATTGTGGATACGTGGACCACAGGTGATGGTTGGTTATTGGAATCGCCCTGATGCAACAGAAGAAGTGTTGAAAGATGGTTGGGTAGCAACGGGTGATATTGCGAATGTTAATGAACAGGGTTCCATTCATATCGTAGATCGTAAAAAAGATATGATTTTGGTTTCTGGTTTCAATGTGTATCCTAATGAAGTTGAAGATGTTGTATCAGCTCACCCTAAAGTGCTAGAGTCAGCAGCAATAGGTGTATCAAGCGAAAGTTCCGGTGAAACTGTCAAAGTGTTTGTGGTTCGGATAGATCCTAGTTTGACCGAGGATGAGCTTAGAACCCATTGCCGTCGTTATCTAACAGGGTATAAAGTACCGAAGATCATTGAGTTCCGGGATGAATTGCCTAAGTCTAATGTAGGTAAAATTCTTCGCAGGGAACTGCGTGATGAAGAGGAAAAGGTCAGGAATGTAGCTATAGCCTGAGATCCTCTTCATAATATTGATAAGCACGACAACGCCGGTATCAGCCGGCGTTGTCGTGCTTATTCCATGAATGGCTAAGAGAACTATGTTTTGAATTATCAGTTGATCACCACAGATGCTCAGTTGCAGCAAGTTTGCGAAAGGGCAAAAAAATACTCAAAAGTAGCATTGGATACTGAATTTGTACGCACACGGACGTATTATCCACAATTAGGTTTGATACAACTGTATGATGGCGAACAACTTTCTCTGATTGATCCACTTAATATCACCAACTGGCAACCTTTTCGTGAGTTAATTACTCATCCTCAAATATTGAAGCTGTTGCATGCCGGCAGTGAAGATTTGGAAGTTTTTCTGAATGCTTTCCAATGTTTGCCTGAACCGATGATTGATACTCAGGTCCTGGCGGCTTTTATTGGGCGCCCGCTTTCATGTGGCTTTGCCGCGCTGGTGGCTGAATATATTCATGTCGAGCTGGATAAAAGCGAATCCCGAACTGATTGGCTTGCTCGCCCGTTAAGTGAAAAACAGTGCGAATATGCGGCAGCGGATGTTTATTATCTGTTGCCTTTGGCGGATATCCTGATGACTGCGACAGCGCAGGCCGGATATATGGAGGCTGCGACGGGTGAATGTCAGCTTATCAGTCGACGCCGCAAAGAGATATTAGAACCAGAATCTGCTTATAAACAGATAGGCAACCTCTGTCAATTACGCCCCCAACAGCTTGCGTGTTTGAAAAAACTGGCTGCATGGCGTTTGAATCAGGCCAGAGAACGCGATTTAGCCGTGAACTTCGTCATTCGTGAAGAAAACCTGTGGCAGGTAGCGCGTTATATGCCAACTTCTTTGGCAGAGTTGGATGCGTTAGGTCTAAGTGGGCAGGAGATTCGTTGTCATGGCCGTCGTCTATTGGCAATGGTCGCTGAAAGTGGAAATATCCCTGAAAGCGAATGCCCGCCGCCAGTGACGAACCTGATTGATCAACCTGGTTATCGTAAAGCGTTTAAGGATATTAAAGCGCTGATCCATCAGGTAAGTGAGCAGCATAGATTTAATTCTGAATTATTGGCATCTCGTCGTCAGATTAATCAATTACTCAGTGTTCATTGGAAATTGAAACAATTAAATGGCAAGCCTGAGCTGCTTAGTGGATGGCGGGGAGAGTTGTTGGCTGAACCTGTTGCCGAGATTTTGTCGAACTATCCTGATTAATCCATATCAGAGCATTAGCTTGATGCTAGGCTAAAGCGCGAGAAAGGGGTTCCCGTTAGGGTTACCCCACTTCAGACTGCCATATAATATAATGAGCTTGGTTACTTTGATGGTGGTAATGATAAAACAGCCCTGTCTATACCCGTTATCTTTCAAGTTGCCTCTTTGTTGGCTGCATTCGCTCACCCCAGTCACATAGTTCGCTATGCTCCCGGGGATTCACTCCTTTGCCGTCGCGACGCATCTTGAAATCCATAGGGTATATCTGTGTTATTTTTGAGCTTCTTCTGTCTCGGGTAATGTTATATTAAGTTCCAGCACGGAAATATCATCACCTTTTTGTTCAAATTGCACAGAGAGCATATCTGGATCTACCTGTATATACTTACAGATTACCGCCAAGATATCTCGTTTCATATCAGGCAGATAAGCAGGTTCAGAATCACCACGGCGACGCTCTGCCACGATGATTTGCAACCGCTCTTTAGCGATATTTGCTGTCGTCTTTTTTCTCGACAGAAAGAAATCTAGCAAGGCCATGTTTTATCCCCCAAATAGGCGTTTTAAGAAGCCCTTTTTCTCTTCTTCAATGAAACGGAAAGGACGTTCTTCTCCTAATAAACGTTCAACAGTATCTGCGTACGCTTTTCCTGCGTCGGATTCTGTATCCAGAATGACTGGCTCCCCTTGGTTAGATGAACGCAGTACAGATTGATCTTCTGGAATAACACCGATTAAAGGAATGCATAAAATTTCCAGAACGTCTTCCATACTTAGCATATCACCACGACTTACACGACCCGGGTTATAGCGAGTTAATAGCAGGTGTTCTTTAATGGGATCTTCACCCCGTTCAGCTCGCCGAGATTTAGAAGCCAGAATACCCAAGATACGGTCCGAATCACGTACCGAAGAGACCTCAGGATTAGTTGTGATGATCGCTTCATCAGCAAAATAGAGTGCTATTAACGCACCACTTTCAATCCCTGCCGGGGAATCGCAGATGATGAAATCGAAACCTTGTTTATCCAGATCAGTTAAAACCTTCTCAACGCCTTCAGGGGTGAGAGCGTCTTTATCGCGGGTTTGTGATGCAGGCAAGATATAAAGATTCTCGGTACGTTTGTCTTTAATTAATGCCTGGTTAAGCGAGACGTCACCTTGGATAACGTTCACGAAGTCATAAACTACGCGGCGTTCACATCCCATAATCAGATCGAGGTTACGCAGGCCGATATCAAAATCGATAACGACGGTCTTTTTACCTCTTTGAGCAAGGCCAGTAGCAATGGCCGCGCTTGAAGTGGTTTTGCCAACGCCACCTTTACCTGATGTAACAACAATAATGCGTGCCATGAAGTGATTCCTTATTAAAAGGGCTAGATTAAAGGTTCAATAGTTAATTCATTATTTACCAGGCTAAGTTTTGCGGCTTTTCCTGCTAATTCAGTCGGGATTTTATCGCCAAGCCAATATTGCCCTGCGATAGAAACAAGTTCTGCATTTAAATGGGTGCAAAAAACCAGACACGCCTGATCACCGGATGCACCGGCTAACGCCCGACCACGCATCATGCCGTAGATGTGAATATTGCCGTCGGCAATCAACTCGGCGCCAGCGCTTACATTACTGGTGACAATAAGATCACTGCCTTGGGCATAAATCCTTTGACCTGAGCGAACTGGTAAATTAATTACGCGAGTTTTTTTAATCTCAGGTTCTGCCGGTTTATTTTCCTTTGCTGAGGCTTTTTGTTTTTTGCCTTCGCTTAGTAATGGTAAGGATGCTTGTATTACCGCTCTGCGTTGTTGCTCATCACGACAACCACTCATTCCGACAATACGGAATCCTGCTGAATCAATAGCGTGATGCAGCGCTTTCAGATCAGCGTCTGCCGGCAGAGCGGAGATGTTAATGACAACAGGCGCGTTTTTCAGGAAATCCGGTGCTTGTTCCACTTTTTCCTGTAGGGCCTGTAGAATGATTTCTGGTTGGTCACTGTGTAAATGAACAACCGAAAGCGTAAAATTACTGCCTTTTAGCTCAATTGGCGACTGTGACATCTATCCTGACTCAGATTCAGCAAATTTGAGATCACCCCAGAACAACCTCTGGGATACGATATTTTGAAATACAATAAACATGTTATAATTACTGAATTATTCAAGCAAGTTGTGACCTGAATTTAAAAGAGTTTATTATAATGATTTGTGTGATCTACAGAAGCCCGAAAAGAGAGCAAACATACCTTTATGTTGAAAAAAGAGATAATTTCTCTCGCGTCCCCGAAGAGCTACTGAAAAGTTTTGGCCAGCCTCAATATACAATGATGATTTCTCTGGCAGACAGAAAGAAACTGGCAGGCGCTGATATAGAAAAGGTAAAAATATCGTTAATTGAGCAAGGTTTTTACCTGCAAATCCCACCTCCGGTTGAAAACTTAATGAATGCACATCTGAACCAGATGGAAAAATAAGAAGAATCCAAGAGTTTGATGAGCAAAGTTAATCGTCATCGCGGTTTTATTAACCACCACAATATTCACAGTGAGCCGTGCTTTTAAAGGACAACAATCAGGTTTGTATTTTAGAGGAAAAATTTCCTTTGAATAGCGGTAACCTCTTTCCGTTTCCTGTGCTCCTTATTTTGCGATGAGTCTTGGCGTGGTGGCCGATGAGATATGGCAATAAGTGCTATAATTATGGGTGTGTTGCCTAATAAACCAGAGTGAGGAACGAATATGTATCAACACAGAGACTGGCAGGGGGCATTACTGGATCTTCCTGTCAATAAAGTGGTTTGCGTTGGTAGTAATTACGCTAAACATATTAAAGAGATGGGAGCTCAGCCAGCGGAAGAGCCAGTCGTTTTTATTAAGCCAGAAACTGCACTGTGTGATATACATCAGCCAATTGCAATTCCAAAAGATTTTGGTGCCGTTCATCATGAAGTTGAACTGGCTGTGCTGATTGGTACACCGTTGAAACAGGCAAATGAAGAGCGAGTTAGCGCCGCGATCGCTGGTTTTGCTGTTGCGTTGGATCTCACCTTGCGTGATTTGCAATCTAAGTTTAAGAAAGCAGGTCAACCGTGGGAAAAAAGTAAGGCGTTTGATGGCTCTTGCCCGATATCTGGGTTTATTCGAATAAGCCATTTTGGTGATCCACAGAATGTCCAGTTTTCACTAACAGTCAATGATGAGCTACGGCAGAACGGCGACAGCAGTGATATGCTGACACCAATCATTCCTCTGATCAGCCATATGTCGCACTTTTTCACTTTGCGGCCGGGGGATGTGATTCTCACTGGTACACCGGAAGGTGTTGGAGCACTGGAAGCCGGTGATGTGTTAAAGGTTACTCTGAATGATAATTCACTCACTACCAGGGTGATTTGAATAATATAAGGAATAGTAGAAGCTATGTCTCAGCCTTTCTGGCAGGTAAAAACTCTAGATCAGATGACGGATGAAGAATGGGAGTCATTATGTGATGGTTGTGGGCAGTGTTGCTTACATAAATTGATGGATGACGATACCGATGAAATTTATTTTACTAATGTTGCTTGTAATCAGCTCAATATAAAAACGTGCCAATGCAAAAATTACGAAGAGCGTTTCAGATATGAGCCGGATTGTATCAAGTTAACCCGTTATAATTTGCCGACTTTCGAATGGTTGCCAAAGACTTGTGCATATCGTTTGCTTGAAGAAGGGAAGTCATTGTTACCGTGGCATCCTCTGATTAAAGGTTCCAAATCAGCAATGCATAGCGAAAGAATTTCAGTTAGGCATATCGCTGTACGGGAAATTGATGTTGTAGAGTGGGAAGATCATATTATTAATAAACCTTAATAATGATCTAACTAACTATAATTTAACAAATTATTTTCTGTGTTTCCCTCGTTGGGGCTTGTTCCAGAGTTAAGCTATCCAATGGGTGTATCCGCCAAGAATAAACTAAAGGTTGATTGTATATAATTGCGTCTATACTATTACCATTAGGTAATTGAACCTGTGGTCTATTATAGGAGGCATAAAGTATGCCAATACATGTGGGAAACATAGAAAAGATTACCAATGATTTCATCCAATTGAGTGAGTTAGAGTTCAATCGTGTTCTGTATGATGCTCTTGATTCCTCTGGTACTAATATTGTGCATGATGTGGATGAACTCATTTTTCCTCCAGGTTACCGGTTAATCAGGGTTGATAACCGGTTAGATTTGGATGATATAGATGAACCTTACTTTGAATTAGCGTTACTTAGTGATGAAACAAAAGAAGTGGTTTATTACAATAAAGTGATTGTAATAAGTGACCTAGTGCTTAACTGTCGTCCCGCTTCGCAGATACTTGTGTGGCGAACGAGGAAACCGCAGCATAAAGCAGCATTAAGTGATTTGGCTGCTAAAATCTTTTTCCACTATCTGATTAAAACCTATGATGTTGTCGCTTCAAATATAAGTCAAATAATAGAAGGCACCTCTTTTTGGCAAGCCAGAATGTATGAGGCGTTACAGTTTGGGCTTTATGTTTACGGTTATGATGTTATGACCTGTGAGTTAAGAAGTATTTTAGCTGAAGATGATGTCAGTAAAGAGCAGAGTTGGTTATGGGGTAATGCGGAATATTATATGGATAGACTGGCGATTATTTCCAGAATCAAGTTGCCTAATAAGTAATTAATTTTTCCAAGTTGTATCTGAGGTGAATATAATGGTTCGAGCTAATTCGAACCATTATTAGTTAATTACAAAGCACCGGAAACCCAAGCATTAATTTTATCATAGAACGATTTAATTGATTCCCATGCTCTGCTTATCCATTCAGAGAGTTGCCTGGCTGCATCAAGTATAAAATTTGAAAGCCTGCCAAACAAACTGGAGAAGAATGCATTAGTTTTTTCCATAAAACTTTGGATTGCTGCTCTGGCGTTAGGAAATTGTAACCCAAATTGAATGGCTTTATCGTAACTTGTATCAATTTGTCTGTTGTTCTCATCTTTGGTTCTTTGACGAGATTTATTCATGTTATCGATCCAGTCTTGGTCTGCGTTGTCTGGATCAGCGGCAATTGCTTCCTGATATTTCTGTGTGCTATCAGTTACACTTGCCTTGGAAACGTTTGTTGTTGAATTAGCACCAGATTTCACTGAATCTTTCAATTGATTAATAATACCATCTATTTCCTTATTTTCGGTAATATCTACACTTTCATATTGTTCCCCAAGTATATTTGCATATGCCTGGAGTTCAGGTGTCGATGGCACAAATTGTTCAGTTTTAGAGTCATTTAACATATGCTTTGCGTGTTGACGCATTTCGTTCATGAGGTCGATAAATTGAATATCTGTCGATGTAATATTAGACATAAATTATTTCCTTTTATTTAGTTAGTAAACTATCTATTAAATTTAAAAGCGTATAACTCTTTATTTAAATTGGAAGGAATAAGTTAAAAGTAAATTACATTATCTATTTTTGTCGATTTTTTCTCCTATAATATTTAAAAGATCAATGTCAGTGATAAATTTATTCTTAGATATTATATCTATAGGTGCCGAAAAGTATTTTTCGGCACCTAAATAAAACATAAAACACTTGGACAAACAGAGTTTAATTCTGAGTCCATTCAAGGAATTTCACTCTGCTGAATGTCTAATGCTAACTTTATAAATGAGTTTTTTTAATTACTGAACTTAATCTTTCAGTTTATAAACCAATGTATTATCGGAGTGAGAGAGTGTCAGTTTTTGACCTTTCAACTTCACTTTAACGCCATCGGCTAATACTTTACCAATCAGGTAATCCCATTGATTTAATTTATCATCAGAACAAAGCATCTGAGTGCTGGCTAAGTTTTTAACGGTCAGTACACCATTTTTCAGTTTGCCTTGACCCATAAAGAGATTACACATGGAACCAGAAATATGCATTTTTTCACCGAACTCAATAGTTGGTACGCGACCATCTTGATTTTGCGCGCCTTCTCCGTTAACGCTCACCAGGACAAATTTGTGATGTTGTAAATCATTAACTGACACGTTTTCTGTCGCTGAAGCTTGGAATGTGGCTAACAATAAAGTTGCTGTTGCCAAAGGTAGTATTTTTTTCATGTTTATCTCCTATATATTATTTTAAGGGTACTTACTAACAATATTCGGGCAATTTTCCCCGTTGAGTAATTGCTGGATATTTCCCAGCGTAATTTCACTGATACTGGTTAAGGCTTCTTCTGTCAGAAATGCCTGATGACCGGTAAACAGCACGTTATGACATGAAGACAAGCGACGAAAAATATCATCCTGAATTACGTCATTAGATTTGTCTTCAAAGAAGAGATCGCGTTCATTCTCGTAAACATCCATACCCAGAGCGCCAATCTTTTGTTGTTTTAATGCATTAATGGCAGCCGCGGAATCAATCAGAGCCCCTCGGCTGGTATTGATGATCATTACGCCGTTTTTCATTTTGCTGAAAGCAACTTCATTCAGCAGATGATGGTTTTCTGGTGTTAACGGGCAATGAAGGGATATGACATCGGATTGTGCATACAGCGTATCCAGATCGACATATTTAGCACCGAGCTCCAAAACAGTTTGATTGGGGTAGGGATCATGAGCTAACAGACGCATACCAAATCCGTTAAGAATACGTAAGGTAGCAATACCAATCTTCCCGGTTCCGATAATTCCTACTGTACGGTTGTGCATATTGAAACCAATTAAGCCTTCAAGAGAGAAATTGGCGTCACGGGTACGTTGATAAGCTCGGTGAATACGGCGGTTTAAGCACAACATTAATCCGACGGCATGTTCAGCAACAGCTTCAGGAGAATAGGCTGGAACCCGTACAACCTGAATACCCAATTCTTCAGCCGCATCCAGATCAACATTATTAAAACCTGCACAACGTAATGCGAGGATTTTTATATTCATTTCAGCCAATTCTTCAAGCACTTCACGGTCAGCATTATCGTTGACGAAAATACAAACAGCATCTGCGCCAATAGCGTTTTTGGCAGTTTTTGAACTGAGAGGGAAGTCGAAAAACTCGAAATCATAACCAAATCCGAGCTTTTTATTGACCTGCTCCAGATGTTTATAGTCATACTGTTTGGTACTGTAAACGACTAATTTCATGGGATTATCTCCGCTATAATTTAAGTAGCTAATAAATTGTTTTGGGCTTAAATTATTGCTGACGTAAAGGGTTAAATAAACCAATAAATTAATTAACTCTATAAGTGTATTGCTTGTTGTTCCCCTATATGTTCAACACAATTTGCTTAATAATCAATATTTTAGTTTAAGGTTTGTCTGCTAAATTATGGAATAACAATAGAAGTAACCGATCTAAGACTTAATAAGGAGAGGAAAGAACTTGATAACCAAAGGGTTAAAGATATTCATTACCATACTGATGTTGCTGGTATTGCTGATGGCGGCGGGATGGTTTTCTATTCCTCATTGGTTGCCTAAAGTCACCAGTCATTGGTTACCTCCAGGTATGACGGTTTCATTGAAACAACCAGAATGGAAAAATGGGGCTTTGCAACTGGCTGATATTTCATTGCAGGTGAAAGATTGCAGGCTCATTCGTGTATCGCGATTATCTGTTAGTTACCCATATTCAGAGATAGATAACGGTTATCATTGGCAATTAAATGCCGCAGATATTAATGGAGATATCCATTGCCTAAATCAGTTGCCCGAATCTACTCAGGGCCTTGCTCCATTGTCTGTTGCTGATATTTTAGCTCTTATGCCACAAGGAAGTTTGTCTGTGGATAATCTTTCTTTTCATCCCTGGCAAGATTTTGCCGGAAAGCTAAAATTCAATTCCTCTCCTCAGGGGCAAAAACTGAGTTATCAGGGAAAGAATGTTAAATTGTCAGCGCATATTTATGGTAAGGAATCGTTATTTATTGACCAACTGGCAATTAAATTACCAGAACAGGAAATCAGCCTTAATGGTGAAGTGACTTTACCACTTAATGTGGGCAAACTACCTCCTCATGGTGAAGTAAAAGGTAAAATTATTGCCAGTCAATATACGCACCCGCTAAATATCGAGTTAGGTTGGCAAGGGAAATTCGGCAAACTTATTATCAGAGAAGAGGGGACGGTAGTACCTTTGGCTGAATTACCTTGGCAGTTTAACCAAGACCAGTTTGATATTACTGATGGTAAATGGCGGTGGACGAGTGCGGGACAACCTCTTGCGGGTGGAGTGAATATTAAGATTGCTCATTGGCAACAAGGATTGGATAACCTGCTGATGAGTGGCCGTATAAATTTGGTCACGCAGGGGAAACGTGGTAAAGCGAATATAGTGTTAACCATAAAACCGGGCCGGATAAACTCGTTAAATATGCAACTTCCTTTTCAATTAACAGGTCAGATTAATGTGCAGGATATGATTATGGCTATGTCATTGCCTGCGGTAATTAGTGGTCCGCTGGTTAATCCGAGAATGACTTTCCAGTCAGGTTCGTTGTTTCGGACTTGGGGGCGTTTGTCCGATAAGTTTATTGTTAAAGATGCTCGATCACCATTAGCGGGAACTTATCTGACACGTGAAGGTTTTACTGGCCGGTTACAGGCGATTGTTAATGCGCAACACCGTGATTGGGGAAAGTTCCGTTTGCATCTTGATGGTCATGCCGAGAATTTTATGCTGGATAAAGGCTATTGGCGTTGGAACTATTGGGGAGGTGGCGATTTGCCGTCACTACAGGCTAAATGGGATATCGCTGGAAAAGGTCGCTGGCGTGACACATTGATTAGCGTCAACGAAATGGTTACCGGCTTTAATGTTATTAAACACGGCATGATTCAGGTAGATACGCCGTGTCTACAGTTAACAAAGCCATTGGAATGGCAACGTTCAGAGAAATCTCCCACCTTTAAGGGTGAGTTACGACTGGCAACGAAGAAAATATCGTTTCGGTCCGGTGGCTTTCTGCCCCCCACTGAACTGACAGCAAAATTGACAGGGAAAAGCCCGAACAACTTTATTGTTAATGGTGATCTTTCATCAAGAAATATTGGCCCGATCCCTTTTTACAGTCGTTGGGATGGAGCAAGATTGCGTGGTGAAGCACGTTGGCCTACTCAGTCCTTACTCGCATTTCAGCCGTTGGTACCTAAAGATTTAGGGATAAACTTGCGTTCAGGAGATCTTTATGCACAGGCCGCTTTTTCTGCCACACGAGGACAAGGTTTTGTTGCGGGTGGTCACTGGGTGGTAAAAAATGGCAGCATGTGGCTTAAAGATGGTGAAATCAGTGGCCTTGATTTTGTCTTACCTTGGAGGCTGAAAGATAGTATCTGGCAATTTGGTGTTAAATCGCCGGTTCAGCTACGAGTGAAAACAATTAATAATCTGTTTGAAATGCATAACTTGACGGCGGATTTACAGGGATTTTACCCGCCATCGGAACAAAAACCGCTGGAATTGACTAATGTGAATGTAGGTATATTGGATGGGCGTATTAACTTAGATAAATTAAGGTTTCCTCAGCATCACTCCACTATTTTGACACTTGATAAATTGGAGCTAAGTCGCCTTTTTACTGTGTTGAAAGTTAAACAATTTGCGATGTCCGGCAAAATCAGCGGAAAATTGCCGTTATTTATTAACAATGAACGATGGATAGTTCAGCAAGGTCGGATTGCTAATATCGACCATATGACCTTACGTCTGGATAAAGACACGATAGACTCCATTAATAAAGATAATATTTCCGCTGGTGCCGCTATGGATTGGTTACGCTATTTAGAAATCAGCCGCTTACGGGCGCAAGTGAGTCTTGATAATTTAGGGGTTTTGACACTTAATGCTGAAATTCAAGATGTTAATTCATTAAGAGATAAGAAACGGCAAGTCAAGCTGAATTACCATCATGAAGAGAATATCTTTCATTTATGGCGTAGCTTACGGTTTGGCAACAATCTTGAAGATTGGTTACAGCAGAATATATCTGTATTAAATGGGAGTGATAAATGACAAAACGAACCAGAACAAAGCTGTTCTTACTATCAATGGGATCTTTAATATTGTCAGGTTGTATACGCCTTGAAGTGGCAACACCTGAGAAGCCCATTAATATTAATATGAATGTCAAAATTGAGCATGAAATTCAGATAAAAGTAGACAGGCAAGTTGAAGAGATGCTCAAGAATAACACGGGTTTATTCTAGGGGGGGTTAGCATTATGAAGATAACAGGTACGAGAATATTGTTATTGGCAAGTGTATTGTTCAGCCCTTTTGTGGGAGGAATGACCCTGAATGAAGCAAAGCAGGAAGGGCTGGTGGGTGAAACGTTCAGTGGTTATCTGGCTATAGTAAAAGCAGATAGTCAGGCACAGGCTTTAGTGGCAGAGATTAATCGGGCCCGTAAGGAAAAATACGCAGAAATTGCGGCTGGCAATAATATTCCTACAGGACAAGTGGCTAAACTTACTGGCGAAAAACTGGTGAACAGAGCTGAACCTGGTGAATATGTGCTTGGTATTAATGGTAAATGGTTGAAGAAATAAAAGCGCGTCGAATGACGCGCAAAAAACAGCAATATAAATATAGATAATGTATGAATTATGAACAAAAACGTGGTTATCAGGAAGCTATTGCCGCTAAAACTTCACGGGCAGTTTGTTGCGCTTGATTTGCTGCATCAAGGCTTAACCCTACACCTTCGGCAAAAACAAACTCTACATCAGTGAGACCAATGAAATTCAGGAACAGACGCAAATAAGGCACTAACAGATCACTGGGGCCGTCTTTATGGATGCCGCCACGGCTGGTCAAGATAATTACCCGTTTGTCTTTTAACAGACCTTCAGGGCCATTTTCGGTATAACGGAAAGTCACGCCAGCACGGGCTATCAGGTCAAAATAGTTTTTCAGTTGGGTTGGAATGTGGAAGTTGTACATCGGCGCAGTGATAACAATAATGTCATTATCCTGCAATTCCGCAATCAGTTCGTCAGATAATGCTAATACCTCTTTTTGGCGAGTAGTCATTTCACTGCCACTTGGACGTAATGCATGAACCAGTTCATTATCCAGAACAGGAATGGGTTGTGCGGCCAGATCACGTATCCTAATGGTGTCATCAGCATGATTGGTTTGCCACTTTTCAATGAAGAAATCTGCCATTTGGTTAGTATGTGAATGCTGCGCCATAATGCTGGATTTAAGAACCAGAACTTTACTCATTTTTATTCCTTAAATTAACTTTTGGTAATTCACTTGTTAATCACGATATAGTGATTCTATGAGTTATTATCTTCTGGTAATAGAGCAATATTTAGAGCTTAGCATTCAAATTTATTGAAAAACTTTTACCCACGTTGATATAGCGTGATGGGGAAATATCCGCCGAAATTATTGCCAATAGATAAGATGTGCTACTATGTCGTCAATAAGAACCGCATCATCAATAAAAGCTGGCTAATCAGTAAAGTTAAGAAGTTACAAGGATCAATATAAGTGAAAGAGTCTCAGAAAATCATTAACCGTCAGGCTGCTTGTCCAACGATCAAATATCCAGAAAACTTGCCCGTCAGCCAGAAGAAAGATGATATCTACAAAGCTATTCGTGACCATCAAGTTGTTATTATTGCGGGTGAAACCGGTTCGGGTAAAACAACCCAAATCCCGAAAATTTGTCTTGAACTAGGTCGGGGAATAAAAGGTCTGATCGGCCATACTCAACCCCGTCGATTGGCTGCTCGCGCGGTTGCCAATCGTCTGGCGGAAGAATTGGAAACCTCGGTGGGTTCTGCTGTCGGTTATAAAGTCCGGTTTAGTGATCATGTGGGCGATAACACGTTGGTTAAGCTGATGACCGATGGTATTTTGCTGGCGGAATTGCAAAATGACAGGTTGCTTAAACAATATGACACGCTCATTATCGATGAGGCGCATGAGCGTAGTCTGAATATTGATTTTATTCTGGGTTATTTGCGTCAGTTGCTGCCAAAACGTCCTGATTTGAAAGTGATTATTACCTCGGCGACTATCGATCCTGAGCGTTTTTCCCGTCATTTTAATCATGCGCCAATTATTGAAGTTTCTGGTCGAACCTATCCGGTAGAAGTGCGGTATCGTCCGGTGATGGGGGAAGATAATGATGGAGAGCGGGATCAGCTTGAGGCAATTATTGATGCTGTTGGTGAACTCAACCGGGAAGGGCCTGGGGATATCCTGATCTTTATGAGTGGTGAGAGGGAGATTCGTGATACAGCCGATGCGCTGAATAAACTGAATCTGCGTCATACCGAAGTACTGCCGCTATTTGCGCGTCTTTCTAACAGTGATCAGAACCGGATTTTCCAGTCACATACGGGGCGGAGAATTGTGCTGGCAACTAACGTGGCAGAAACTTCGTTGACTGTACCGGGAATTAAATATGTGATTGATACCGGATATGCACGTATCAGCCGTTACAGTTATCGGACGAAAGTACAGAGATTGCCGATTGAGCCAATATCACAGGCGTCGGCTAATCAGCGGAAAGGGCGTTGCGGACGTGTATCCGATGGGATCTGTATCCGGCTGTATTCAGAAGAGGATTTCCTTTCTCGGCCGGAGTTTACTGATCCAGAAATCCTGCGTACTAACCTGGCATCGGTCATTCTACAAATGACGGCAATTGGTCTTGGGGATGTCAGCGCATTTCCATTTGTGCAACCGCCTGATAAACGTAATATTCAGGATGGCGTTCGGCTTTTGGAAGAACTTGGGGCTATTGATCAGAGCACCATTAATCAAGGCGCAATGGCTAAGAGTAATTACCGTCTTACATTAATCGGACGACAGCTTGCTCAGCTCCCGGTTGATCCCCGATTGGCGCGTATGGTATTGGAAGCTCGTCATCATGGTTGTGTGCGTGAAGTGATGGTCATCACTTCTGCGCTGTCTATTCAGGACCCAAGGGAGCGGCCGCTAGAGAAACAACAGGCTTCTGATGAGAAACACCGTAGATTTGCTGATAAAGACTCGGATTTTATTGCATTTCTGAAATTATGGGATTTTTTGAAAGAGCAGCAAAAGGCACTCTCTTCTTCGCAATTTCGCAAGCTTTGCCGTCAAGATTATCTTAACTACCTGAGAGTCAGAGAATGGCAGGATATATACACTCAGTTACGACAAGTTGTGAAAGAAAT
The DNA here is from genome assembly GCF_000612035.1 of Photorhabdus aegyptia. Classification (NCBI taxonomy): domain Bacteria; kingdom Pseudomonadati; phylum Pseudomonadota; class Gammaproteobacteria; order Enterobacterales; family Morganellaceae; genus Photorhabdus; species Photorhabdus aegyptia. The sequence goes on from NZ_JFGV01000003.1 coordinate 49,567, forward strand.
TGGTCTGTCGGTAAATAGTCAGGATGCAGATTATCGCAGTATTCATACTGCGTTACTTTCTGGGCTGTTATCCCATATTGGCCAAAAAGATACAGACAAACAGGAATATACCGGTGCGCGTAATGCTCGTTTTGCTATTTTTCCTGGTTCTGGTTTATTCAAGAAGCCGCCTAAATGGTCAATGGCCGCGGAATTGGTTGAAACTAGCCGCTTGTGGGGACGTATTGCTGCGCGGATAGAACCTGAATGGGTTGAACCGTTAGCCGGACATCTGGTGAAGTATCATTATAGCGAACCGCACTGGCAAAAATCTCAGGGCGCGGTAATGGCTAAGGAAAAAGTCACTTTATATGGTTTGCCAATTGTGGCTAATCGTCAGGTTAATTACAGCAAAATTGATCCAATGCTCTGCCGTGAGTTGTTTATCCGCCATGCGCTGGTGGAAGGCGACTGGCAAACTCGACATGCATTTTTCCGAGCGAATCTGAAATTACGCGAGGAAATTGAGGAGTTGGAACATAAATCCCGTCGTCGTGACATTTTGGTGAATGATGAAACTCTATTTAGCTTCTATGATCAACGGATACCTCAGAATGTAGTTTCTGCCCGCCACTTTGATCGCTGGTGGATGAAAACAGGTAAAGAGCAACCTGACCTGCTCAACTTTGAAAAAAATATGTTGATCAAAGGTGATGCCGATAAAGTCAGTGCGTTGGATTATCCCAATTACTGGTGTCAGGATGCACTGAAATTACGGCTTAGCTACCAGTTTGAACCGGGCACACAAGCTGATGGTGTGACCGTTCATATTCCGCTGCCGGTGCTGAATCAGGTTAAGGATGAAGGATTTGATTGGCAGATCCCAGGTATTCGCTATGATTTAGTGGTTGCGCTGATTAAATCACTGCCAAAGCCGGTTCGTCGTAATTTTGTACCTGCGCCAAACTATGCTCAGGCATTTATGGAGCGAGTATCTCAACCTCAATCCACTTTGTTAGATAGTCTTGAAAGGGAGTTACGGCGGATAACTGGCGTTACGGTGTCACGTGATGATTGGCAGTTAGAGCAAGTACCCGATCATCTCAAAATGACATTTAGAGTGGCAGGAGAAAAGAATCGGACTATCGCTGAGGGTAAAGATTTATCGGCACTGAAATTACGCTTGAAAGAGAAAGTTCAGGAGACACTTTCCTCTGTTGCTGATGATGGGATTGAACAGAGTGGGCTGCATATTTGGAGTTTTGGTGAATTACCGGGACGATATGAGCAAAAACGCGGTGGTTACTCTGTTAAAGCATTTCCCGCGCTGGTGGATGAAAAAGAGAGTATCGGTATCAAATTGTTTGAAACTGAATTGGAACAACAGATTGCCATGTGGGAAGGTACTCGTCGTCTGTTGTTGCTCAATATTCCTTCGCCAATTAAATACTTACATGAGAAATTGCCGAATAAATCCAAATTGGGGCTCTATTTTAATCCCTATGGCAAGGTACTGGATTTGATTGATGATTGTATCTCCTGTGGTGTGGATAAATTAATGGCAGTGAATGGTGGACCAGCTTGGAATGAGCAGGATTTTATTCAGCTACAGGACAAAGTTCGGGCTGAGTTGAACGATACTGTCGTGGAAATAGCTAAACAGGTAGAACAGATACTCACCACTATTTTTGCTATTAACAAACGCCTTAAGGGGAGAATTGATATTTCACTAGCCCTGGCGTTATCGGATATCAAAGAGCAGCTTTCTGGTCTGGTTTTCAAAGGATTTGTCACCGTTAATGGTTGGAAACGTTTGCCGGATGTCCTGCGTTATCTACAAGGTATTGAGCGCCGTCTTGAAAAATTAGCGATTGATCCGCACAGAGATAGAGCACAAATGGGGCGTGTCGAAAATGTCCAGCAACAGTGGCAGCAATGGCTGGCAAAATTATCACTGCAACAAAAGCAGTTGCCTGAGGTACAAGAGATTCGTTGGATGATTGAAGAACTGCGGATCAGCTTGTTTGCTCAGCAACTGGGTACGCCATATCCGGTCTCGGATAAGAGAATTTTGCAAACAATGGAGCAAATTGCTTCCTGATCAAAGAAGAAGGTCATATTCTAAACTGCGTCCCAAGTTTTACATTTGCGATGCAGTTTTTATAGGTCAGTTAAATCGTCAAACTGAAAGCCGCCTATTCTAAAGGTGGCTTTTTACTTAGACTGAAACGAATGAGCTGGCTTCTGGTTGTTAAATTTGTTGAACTAGGGGGGCAATCCAACTATTATCACGTTATGTGATATAAATTTATGTCATGTTAAGTGGCATAAATTTGATAACGGCTAATCATCTATTCACTTGAATTTCATAATGTTAGGAGGCTATATGAGGACTGAACACACCAGATCTATACAGACTATTAGCCACTCAACAGAAGTCATCAATTCTTTTTTTGATGAACCATCACAAAGGATGTTCTCTGTTAGACGCTTAAGCTGTAGGGTTGATATTAAGCGTCAACTGTTTATCGTTACTGTTGAAAATGCAGACAATTCAAGCAAGTTCCGAGTGATCCCATATGCTGAACTTACAGTGTGTAAAGACAAAGTAAGATACCTTGTAAATCCGGTATATCAATATCCTGAACTGAAAGATAGATTGCCTTCAATAAATACCAGTATTGAAAAAACTGTTTGTGATTTTATTCAGAAATATAGTCCTGTTGCTAATGTGTAGCTGAGATAAAGATGGCCCCTGACCTGAACGATTCATACACCAAAGATTTAAGTAGAAAACCTGACTGTATAAAAGAAGAGATTGTAGGAAAGTTTTACCACTTATCAAAAGGTGGTGATTTATTAGAGGTGACTGAGTACCTCTTGAGTGGTAGTGAGTATCATTACTACATAGGGATCATTCGATTAGGATGTTTCACTGATGATTATTATAGGTCTCAGTCTCTTGAGATGCTTGATTCCGGCTACAGCGAAGGTGAAATCATCCAGCATCTAATAGATCTTGATATGCACAATCCTGATGAGGATGAGTTAATAGGTCGCATTGCATACAATGATTTTATTTTCTATGACTGTGGTATAAAAAAGACGGGTAAGCAGATAAAGGGGGCGTTTATTTCGTCAGATTATCAGGCAGCAGGTCTGGGACGCTCAATATATAGAAGATTAGTTTTAAAGCACGATTATATTATTTGCGATAACATTCAAAGTGTTGCTGGCGGTACTTTGTGGGCGAGTGGAATAATAACATTAGCTGATGTTAGGGTATATGACACCATACGACATGAATTTGTCGATGTGCTAACAGAAGGTGGAATTGGGATTAATGGTGTTAAACCTTGGAGCGCCACGCATCTATCTATGAGTGAGCTTTCTCGATGGGAACCGAACTCGATATCTCATGATTGCTGCCACCATATAGTTAACATCATTAGTAAAGATCCTCATTTATAAACTTGCCAATAGGTATTATCTTACCAATAGTGATAGGATAGTACATAATCATTAAATTGTCGTCATTAATAGAATAATTATTTTATGGTCTTATTCAGATTTTTTCATTCCAGCTATCAAAATGGACTATATTTCCATCATTGTGCTTCCAGGTGATTTTTTCGTAGCGAAGCCCAACCAGTGTAGTCAGTTATTTACCAATGTGATCATCTACTGTTGCGTCATCCAGCTAATCGGGTTTCCACGCCTGGTCACAAATTTATCTGTGACGTATTTGACTTACCCGAACCTAAACCTTCACGTTAATTTTGGATAATTATACGATTGGGGCATTACCGCACAGACATTTTAGAAATCAGAATTCCTAACCTAACCTCAAGGTAAGTATAGCTTAAAATCTGAAACATTTTGGTACATCACAGAGCAGTAAAACACAACTTTGGTTGTTAAATTTGTTGAACTAGGGGGGCAATCCAACTATTATCACGTTATGTGATATAAATTTATGTCATGTTAAGTGACATAAATTTGATAACTGCTAATCATCTATTCACTTGAATTTCATAATGTTAGGAGGCTATATGAGGACTGAACACACCAGGTCTATACAGACTATTAGCCACTCAACAGAAGTTATTGACTCTTTTAAAGATAATAATACAAATAAACTCTTTTTTGTTCTCCGTCTCAGTGAACGACAAGATGTTAATAGGCAGTTATTCATAGTAACTCTTAAAGATGATAATAAGAGTGATAATTTCTATGTGGTCCCATTCGCCGAATTAGTTGTCAGAAGGGAAAGAGTGAAATATCTTGTTTCTCCTGAGAAGCAATATCCAGAATACAATGGCAATATTGATGCCATCATGAAACATATTGAATCCGTTGTTAAAAACTTTATTGATAATTTCAAACTAACGACTGTCCATTAAATCTTACAGGGATAGCGATGGCTCCTAACCTTATTGGTTCATATTCAAAGGACTTGAGCAGAAAGCCAAGTTGTGTTTCAGAGAATATTATAGACGAATTTCATCATCTATCATTGGAAGATGATTTGTTGAAAATTATAGAATACGCCCTTGTCGGGAGTGAATATCATTACTATTCAGAAATAGTTTATATGGGTTGTTCGACCGCTAATTTCTACTCTGAATATGCCGAACACTTAAGAGAATGTGGGTATAGCTCTGAGCGGATTATTAATGAATTGCTTTCTCTTGATATGCATGAGGAATCAGAGGACACTTTAATTGGCAGAATTGCATATAATGACTTTAACTTTGTCGATAAAGGGATAACCAAAACTGGCAAGCAAATAAGAGCTATTGAAGTATCAGAAGATTTTCGGAGATCTGGTTTGGCTCGTTCGGTTTATAACATCTTGTTATTAAAACATGGACATATTATTTGCGACAATATTCAGAGCTTGGCAGGTGGTGCTTTGTGGGCTTCTGGTATTATTAAGTTGGGTGATGTCCGTATTTACGACGTTATTAAAAAACAGTTCATAGATGTATTAACTCCATATGGTATAGGGGTTAATGGTATTATTCCCTGGAGTGCTTTAGACTTGCCTGTTAGTGAGTTATCTAAGTGGGACCCAAGACCTTTATCGCCCGAATCTTGCCACCATATAGTTAACATCATTAGTAAAGATTCTCATTCATAAACTTGCCTCTCGCGTTTTTTTATATCTGGCCGTTTAAGACTGAAATGAACCCTGAAAATTGAATGCTTAACAATTAGAGGTTCACTTCATCGTCTATTATGTTTGCTTAAATATTCCATAATTAGAGGGCAATAGAGGAAATGGGTATTATCATACTAATAGTGATAATACATAACCATTAAATTGTCGTCATTAATAGAATAATTATTCTATGGTCTTATTCATATTTTTTCATTCCAGCTATCAGAATGGATTATATTTCCATCATTGTGCTTCCAGGTGATTTTTTCATAGCGAAGTTCAACGATTTCCATATGATTGAATTTATCTTTTGATGAATCTTTTATATCTAACATAACAGGAACAATATTAACCACCTTTACATTTTCCATGAAAGTATTGAAATACTCTTTCTCTTGCCCATGCTCATTTATTTTATACCATTTAAGCTCTGCTGATTTTAATGTTTGTCCTGTGGTTAATGCTTTATAAAGGTATGGGGATGACGAATCAATTTCTTTCTCAATCATAAATGGAATATGTTTCCTCGTTCCAGTTAAATTTCCTGTATTATCATCAGTGGCGATACTGACGCTATGATGAAGACCTAAAATCTCAATACTGTCTTCTCTACCATAGACATCAGCGGAACCTTTAATATCTGCTCCGCCGTCGTCTTTTATGTACATATATAGAGGAATAGCCATGATTAATCTCCTTCAGAAAACGATTTTGAATTACCTGTGGTAGAAATAAGCTTTTGTAAGCATTTTTCACCACTTTTACTTTTATACAGTGCACGAATACTATCAACGACATACTGATTTAATTCTGCTTCTGTTCCTTGATAAAAAGGTAGAGAACAGACAGAATCAGTGCTAATTGAAATATTGGAATCATCAAGAATAGATAATACTCCGTTTACGTTTTTCGGTAATGCAGTTGCTAATGCTGTTGATAGCGTTTCTGATGAATGGGCATCACTTCCTTTTGCAAGCAAAGGCGCTACTTTGAGCCATGCTATATCTCCACTTGCAATGTGATCTGTTATATAATCCCATTCTCCGTTGTCTCCTTCTGGCATATTTTTAATTACTGCTCTTGCACCTTGCTGTTTTATTTGTAGGCTCAATTGCTCTGGTGTTAAATTTGGATATGGATTTTTAGCTGTAATATGACGATCCACGGCCAGTGAGCTAGATGATGTCAGTATTAAAAGTAAAACTAGTTTTTTCATTCGACCACCAGAATTGTATCGCTAGAGTTGGCTATCTCTTTTCTGAGATTAGAGCCATTTATAATGATGCAACCATGTGATGCCTGCCGATATGTGCCATCCCGTCTGTCACCATGTATTCTGAAGAGAGAGCGTCCAAACGTGTTAGTTCCCATAATAGGGTCTAATATCACGGTAACCTTGGTTATTGAGTTAGAGTAACCGTTGATTCTGTAATAACCACGGGGAATTGGTCCTTCGCCTTCAACCTGTTCCATAGATGGGTTGTTTATTCCGGTTCCATGACCGCTATAGCCTTTTGCAATAAAAGAGCCGTTATGTGTAAGCACACCAGTGCCTTGTGAGTATTGCCAAGTCATACTTATTTCCATTAGTAAATATTAAGGAATTTAACTTTAAACTTAATAAACATTTTTAAAATCATAATTTTGTAAAAAAAAGAAATTTTTTGTAAATTAATTTATGAAATTAATAAATTTTGACCTTATTATCTGGTTATTCAGCATGATTATTTTGAAAGTTTATCAACAAGATTAAATGTTCTACTGAATTCAATAGGAGAAATGGAACTGACTCGTAAACGATGCGACTATATTAACGCATAACATGTTAATTAGTGAGAGTAATATTCTGAGTTTCCCCAAAAACCTTTAAGATAAAAATAATAAAATAACAGGGCATCAGCCAAGAAATAAAATTTCTATAACTGATGCAGGTAAATTTATTACTGATAAGTTAATGTCATTGTTGCCGTTACATTTGCCTGCCCAGGAGTAATATTGCGATCGGTCTGAAAATAGCGGGCGTGTAAAGGGATAGATAACTTCCCACCTGAATAACTATTACCAATATTTATTTGTGAGTGGATAATGACAGGTTGGTTGTTGTAAAGAATTTGCATACCCACACCGGAAGCAGTTGTGTGATTATTATTTTGATCAAGCGCCCATACATGATATAAGTTGTTTTTTGCTCTCTTTCCGTCAAGCATTAATTGAATCTGAACATCATCATCACAATCTAAAATAACCTCAAAATCTTTCCCTCCTGCGGTACTGCTAATACCAGAAAAATCGATTTTTTTAATATCGCCCATAGGAACAGTGATATTGCTATCCTTCAATGAACAGCTTTTAGTAATAATTCGGGTATTTCCCAAACGGTAAGTATGCACGATGTGGTTATTTACTCGTGCTTGAATTAATTGTTCATTTTTGACAAAACCAGAGCCTGTTGTTGGCGCTATTTTTATTAGCTGAATTGTCAGATAACCCCATGTCTGACCACAATACCAACGACCAGAATTGTCGCAGCTTACAGGGTTATTAGTAATACGTGGTAACCAGTCGATACCATAGCCGGGACCCCAGGTATTTATTCTGATGCCAACACCGGGAACACCGGACTCGTAAATAGCATCCTTGTTATAATCTGCGCTTTTATAGGATGTATATCCCCATGATGTATTAACGTTTGTATCGCAATAGAAAATATTGTTTTTGTTGGCTAATTCATCTGCACGATATTCGTAAATCGTTGTGCCAATAGGTTGATCTCTTGGGACATATAAGGTTCCAAAAGAGAGATGAGTGATTTCTGGCTTAAATCCTTTCTCAAATTGGCAGTTAGCAGCAAGACTATAAGAACTAACGATTGAACCAATTAATAAATTGATGATAATGAACAAATACTTAAGTTTATTGTAAATATTAAACATAGCATTTTCCTGTAGGTTGTTATTTACAGTGCTCTTCTATTATGTAAATACCGGATAAAGGGCTTTTTTCTGGTAATTTGTAATTAACGACACATTCCTGAATATCTTTATAACCCCATTTAACTAATAATCGTCCACTATCGGGTAAACCGGTGAGGTAAACTTGCCCTTCATGACTAACAATCGCGCTATTTATTTCATCAATATCATGGAGTTTTTCTAATGTGACAACTGCTCCAAAAGGAATAGGATTTTCTTGATGATAGAGATTGATTAGAGCTCTATGACCTATCCGGGTTTTAAAATCCGCCAGGACTAACGCTCCCCGAGTAGGAATAACAGTTTGGGCATTAACGTCAATATCGACATTATCTGCTAATGAATGAGTATCCAATGCAATTCGATTTTTCCGGTAACTGCTGACATAAGGAATAATCGCATAACCATTCCAATCGGTGGCAATACCAACATTATTTTGGATCTTTATTCCTTGAGCACCATCAGCCCGGACTAATGCTAATGTATCTCCCAAATGTTGTGAAAGAGTAATACCGTATGGGTGAGCAACAATTCCTCCTTGAAGGCCATAATTCAGTTGGTGAGAATGACGATCATAACTATAACCGGTACTAAGTTGACCATAAGCTCCTTTATATTCCGCATGGATATGACCGCCAGCGCCAGTGCCGTGATTTGTGTAACTCTGCTGTAAACTATAGATTAAATTATTGTCTTCCAGCGCGGTACCACTTAAACCGACTTGGTGGGAAATATCTTTGTTTTTATTGGTGTTAAAATTGTAACTGGTCCAGCTATTCTTTAGCCAGCGATCTAATGGAATCTGTATACTGAATGAAAAAAGCTGCTCATTTTTATTCGTATCTGGAAGTTGGCTATAGGTATAATTTAGACTGTAATTAATATTATTATAATTGGTGCTATAACCTGCGTTGATATTACGTTCATAGCCAGGTTGTTGCCAGTAATTTTGTTGAAGAGCGGACAAATATAAACTACCAAAATCTCCCAAGGATTGATTAATATGCAGTTGTAATTTACTTCTTTTATTGGTACGGTAACGCCAGTCACTTTTATTAGAGTCATCTATATCATTGGCTTCTTTGAAATCGTAAAAACCACGTGTTGAATAGCGATAACCTGCCAGAGTAAAATTAGTTCCTGTTAATGAAAGATCTTTTGCATATTGAAAACGGTAGGATTGTCCTTTGGTACTTATATTGGATGGTAAATCGGTGTTAGCATGAGTGATGTCAAAAGAGAGAGAACCCAATATACCAAGGTTATAACCTGATCCTAAAGCAATAGATTGATAATCTTTTGAAAAAATCGTACCGCCATAGGCAGTGATGTTATTCGAGAAACCATAGACTAATGCACCTTGGGCAAAGTTGGGTTCTTGCCCACGATTATTTGATGATTGATATTGGCCCAGTGTTATCGAATATTGGAGTCCTCCTTCTCGTAACATAATCGGTATGGTTGAAAAGGATTGAGTAGATCGGTATTCCTGACCATCGGCTTCCTTGATAATAACTTCCAAATCTCCACTTGTTGTGGTTGGGAAAAGGTCATTAATGACAAATGGACCCGGTGAAACATAAGTTTGATAAATGATATAGCCGTTTTGTTTGATCGTAACCTGAGCGTTACTTTGGGCAATTCCTCGAACACTGGGGGCGAAGCCTTGTAAGCTGTCTGGTAACATATTGTCATCAGAAGCTAATTGTAAGCCGCGGAATTGGACACCTTCAAAAATATAGGAGGGGGTAAAGCTATCACCTAGGGTTAATTGCCCTTTTAGTGCGTGAATATCCCGTTGTAAATAGGTGTTAATACTTTTCCAATTCTTGTCACGACTGGTATAGGTAGAATAATTGCGTAGACGCCATGCTTGCCAATTGGCGCCCGTTCGAAGATTCAGATAATGGGTCTGCGTAGAGCCAGATGGGTTATCTTGCCAGGTATTTGAACCACTATAATTATAGTTAATTAATAATGAAGTTAATCCTTGCTGCCATAATTCAGGAGAAACATAACCTCTTGCCTGATTGTTTAACATTGCTTGTGGAATACTGATATCCAGTCTTTGTTGACTAAAATTGAAGGGAGTGCTTGCTGATGGAATATATTGACTTAAATCAGACAACTCTGTTTCTGGTGGTAAACTGAACAGCTCTGGAAATGTATCAATTTTTACTCCCATATCCTGTAATTGCTTAATTGTCAGCTTGGGCAGTAATTTGTTATTTATCGTGACAAAGGTTACGTTCCTGGTATCTATTTTGTCTCTATTAAGGTAAATATCTACCCAGTAAATACCGGGCGGATAGTCATCTTGTGTGAAAATAGAGAGATCAATATCTTCAGGTGAACCAGAATCAGTACCTATCTCCAGTGCATGAATGTTGAAATAATCTTCAGAATAAGTTTTAGCAGGGTAAAAAAATACGCCCGTAGCTATAAATGGCAATAATAAGAGCCATGAATGTTCAATATCATATGGTTGCTTATTAATCTTATGCTGTGAGCACTTTCCCATAATTAACTTTCTGGTATAAATTAATATAACGGTTTTATTAAATGGTTGTTTTTTCCTCGGCAGTAACGCCACCAAAATCATTAATTGCTTTCCAATTTACCTGCTTTATGTTCTTTACCGGCAGAGGCCAGCTTAGTTGGCTAAAGGGTTTAATCATGCCCGCAGGTTTTATTTCATGTTGATCTACTTTAAGGTAAGAGAATGAAATGAAGTAAGGGGTAGGATTTTCTGCGATCAATGAGTTGTTTTCCATACGGAATTTGAGTTCTTTGTATGCGGTACTTGACTTTTCTGCCAAATTGACAGGGCGGTAAAACAATTTAAACTTTGACTTAACTGTTATTTGTAATTGATTCTGATCTGATTTTACAGAAGTAGGAATAGACTTTACATTTAACCAAAAAAGCGATTCCCGATCTTGAGGCAGATTACTTGCTGTTTTTACAATACGTAGGATATTTTCATGGCCTGCTGCGAGTTTAAAGATGGGGGGAGTAACGATAAAAGGGGTCTTCATATTATCATTTTCATCTTGGACCCAAGATTGAATCAGGTAAGGGGCATCTTTTTCTGGGTTATTTATCGAAATAGACGCTTCTTTTTTGTCACTCATGTAAATAACACGGGTTCCACCAATGACGACGCCGGCGATAGCGAAATTTACACTGATAATATATAGAAAAATTATTGTGAATAGGCGTTGATACTGCACGGTAATATCTCCGTTTTATCGTGTTTTTATGCGTTATTTTGTGGGCATCCATGCCCTGTACTGCTTTATTAGAAACAAAACGTGAATGAAGTTCTGTTCTAAATTTAGCTTGTCTTAGTTATAAACGATCGTAAAATTGGCGACTGCATCACCGGAGCCTGGGCTAATGGTTTGAGCTGTAGCAACATATTTTGCAATGAACTTCAGTTCTGCTGTTTTTTGATCAGTAAAAGCTTGAGATTTGGAAGCTTTTGCCAAAGGAATCAGCGTTGAGTTATCTTCTTCATAGATACCAATAGCAACACCATCGGCGACTGCCTGGCCTTTATCATTGGATAAGGCCAGAAGATTGTTATTTCTACTGTCTATTTGCCCGTCAAATTTAACTTGTGCATGAGTATATTCTGGTGGGCAGTCACTCATTTTAATGCTAAAGGGTGTTGTTGATGCGGTACTATCTACACCACTAAATGCATTTGAGCCAATTGTTCCCATGTTTACGTTTTGATTTGCAGAGTCAGTATCGATTTTACAGGCATTTGCGATGATATTACCTGTAAAGTTGATTTTTCCGTCGGCTGCATTTGCTACAGAAATAAATACAGAAGATGCAAGTAAGGATGAAATAATCAGTTTAGCTTTCATTTTAAATAGATCCTAACCCTGCCGAGCATGGCGTCAGGGAAATAGAAATACTGATTTAATGGGAACTGTATAAACATCAATACAGCGTGTAAATATTTATGACTTTTGCCCAATGACAACGACGATAACTCAAACTGTGTCTTTTTTGGGATAAAGCCGGGTGATCATAGCGATTAATTAGGAAAAATCCAAAGAATGACTGGATAATGTGTTATATTTAAGATTTTTATCTGTTTTTGTTTCTTAAACAGGATTATTTTTTAATATTAATGTGATTTATTGTAAGTAATAAATCATTATGCTAATTAATGAGAATATCTTTTAGTTAATAATTGGTTATAAAATTAATTGTGATATAAATCACAATTAATTTATCACGCTTAAGAATTTATTTTTTTGTTCTATTATTTTGATGTTACTACCTCTTGATGTCATTTTCTCTTTGAGCATGTTTATTCTGATAGAGATAAGTAATCTGGAAAAAATTACTCTATAGTTTTCTCATATGATCTTTCTATTTTATTGTTTGTGGCAATACCTATTTTAGTTGAGGTATGAACCCTCAACGCAATTAACACTGTAAGGAAGGAAAATGAAACAGTTCGTCTTTGTATTAGGCCTTTTGTCCATTGTTCTTGCAGTCGCGCATCCTGCTTCGGCTATGCAAGTAGAGCAAAAAATCGCCACAAATGGTGTGGCATCGATCGAATATTCGGTACGAGGGGAGGGGCCATTGCTCATGATTCTTGCTTCAACCGGGCGAGGAACGGCGGAGTTCGCGCCACTCGCGGATCGGCTGGCGATGCGTGGCTATCGCGTTGCCTTGCCGGAACCACGCGGAATCTCAAGGTCAACCGGTCCGATGGAAAACGTGACCTTCCACGACTTTGCTGATGATTTTGCGGCCGTGGTTGCGGCGGAAGGAGGTAAGGCAATCATAGTAGGGCACGCTTATGGCCACTGGATCGCTAAAACGATTGCCGCGGATTATCCTAAGATGACGCGTGGCATAGTACTTTTGGCAGGGGCAGCGAAATCTTGGCCCTCGGAGCTCTCGGATGCGATCACGGTGATTAGTAATCCGACATCCACTCGTGAAGAGCGGCTGGCGAAACTTAGACTTGCTTTCTTCGCGGAAGGCAATGACCCGACGTCTTGGCTTGAGGGCTGGCATGCTGATGTCATAAAAAGTCAGTCCTCGGCGCGTAAGCTGACCAATCGCAAGGATTGGTGGGCGGGCGGGACGGCGCCGATCCTCGATTTGCAGGCGAGTTCCGATCCATTTAGACCTGAAACGTCTCGGATGGAAGCGAAAAACGAGTTCGGGAACCGCGTTACTGTCTCAGTGATTGAAGGGGCCAGCCATGCACTACCTGCGGAGAAGCCGCTTGAAGCAGCTGATGCAATTGCAGATTGGGCCGACAAACTGAAATAATTTAAGGACAATATCTGGTCCTTATCAGGGCATTCGTACCGAATTTGTTGCGGTGTGAATGCCCCAATCAGGGATGATGCCAATAGGCAAAATAGACATCCTGCCTCAAGTTTTACACCTTATGCCGGTGATGAGCTGGAATACTCCACCAACATCGGTGCTTTGAAACTCATCTTGGCTTTGTTCTTCGACACCTTGTGTCGACAAAATTGATTAAAAAACCATACCAATCAAGTTGTATTAACAATATTAGTTACAACATACTTTTAAATACAACACTAACAAAAATATGACAGAACAACGAAAAACTAAACAAACTGCTATATGAAAATCCAGAAAGCCATCACAGGGGAGTAATGGCCTGAATCTGACGAGATTACTTGAGCAGTAATCCAGTGGCAGGGATTGCTGTTATCAGCAATACAGCAATAGTGAGCTTTTCAGCCAGATGTAAGCTATTTTTCTGCGGGTTTTGATGGCGTACATACAGAAAAACTATAAGACCTGGTGCATAGAGAACAACAGACAATAACAAATTCATTAAACCGGATGCATAAAGTAGCCATATGCCATAAATACAGGCTCCAACGGCAATGAGTAATAATCCTTTATTGCTACGATCAAAAGCGACTTTTAAAAGAAATGCTCCCACCAGGAAATAGGGCACTAAAATCATCTCTGACGCAATTGCCAGTAATGAATTGTAATTGCTTCCACTTAACCAGATCAAAACGAGAGAGAATTGTACCGCGCCATTAGTGAACCACAATGAAGATGACGGTGCATTATTGCGGTTTTGCTGGCTAAATACTTTTGGAAAAGAGCCGTGTTGGGAAGCGATAAATGGCACTTCTGCCGCCATAATCGTCCAACTCAGATAAGCACCACAGACGGAGATAATCAATCCGGCGGCAATAATGATTTCGCCTGCGGAACCAACGAGTCCCACCATCAGGTTTGCCATTGATGGGTTGCGTATTTCTGCTAACTCAGATCGTGGTACTAATCCAAGGGAGAGTAGGGTGACCAAGATATATATTGCTAATGCTGCAACGACAGCCAGCATGGTTGCAATACCCACGTCTGTCCGTTTTTTCGCCCTGGCTGAAACGACAACAGCACCTTCAATACCAATAAAGACCCAAAGAGTAATCAACATGGTGTCTTTTACTTGTTGCCAGACAGGAACGCCTAGATCAATGCCTTTAAAGTCAAGGTTAAAGATATCCATTTTGAAGGCTATGGCGGCAAGTATGATAAAAGCACCTAAAGGCAGCAATTTTGCCATTGTCGCCAATTTGTTGATTCCGGCTGCGGTTTGAACGCCGCGGAGTACCAACCAATGGACGAACCAGAGTAGGATAGATTCTCCCAATAGGGACTGCCAAGTATTGCCATCACCAAAGATGACGATGCCCTCTTTGTCAGTAAAGAAACTTAGTGCGGCAAAAACGATAACCAGATAAGAAACATTGGCAACGACTGCGCATAACCAATATCCCCAGGCAGAGCAGAAGCCTATTAGTTCACCAAAGCCCTCTTTGGCATAAGTGAAAATCCCTCCATCAAGATCCGGACGAAGACGAGAGAGTAATAACAGTGCGGTAGCCAGGAACAGGATGCCGACACCTGTTATTCCCCAACCAATCATTAACGCTGCCGGGCTGGCGATTTCAGCCATATTCTGCGGTAAGCTGAAAACACCAGCACCAACCATAGAGCTGAGTACCAGAGCAGTAAGAGCTGTGAGACCTAGTTTCTTTTCCAAAGATATGTTCCTAATGTGACATAAACTGCATTATTAGCCAGTTCATTACCCGATCATAAAGATGAACTGGGTATCTGGTTTTCGTTGCTTCCAAGCTGTATAGAACGGAAAGATAGACAGATTGAACCTAGAAATAGAGGGGGGATTCTACGAAGGGTATGAGCTGGATGCAATGGTTTTCTATGCAAATAACTATAAAATTTATGCATTGTTTGATGGTGAGTTTGGTGATGATTAAGTGTAGTGAGATGCAATTTATTTTTATAAGCTTATATGAGTTATTTTTATAATGCTGTTTGTCGTATTGAGGTAAATAGGTGATAAATATGAAGTACTATGGTGTTATTACTAATTAAGTAATTTTTATTTTAATTTTTTCGATCGATCTCAAAATTTAATAAAATGATTGTGGAAAATTTAATCTCTAATTTTTATTTTGTCATGCAATATTATTGCTAAGTAATAATCATCTTTTGTTTTCATGTCAATTTGTTAAATTAATCTATTGAGTATGTAGTTTCATAATGTTATAAATATTTCATTAAATTAAAACATTTAGAGTGTTTTTTAATTTATTGATTTAATTTAAGTATTTATTGAAATTTAATTGATTTTGTTAATTTTATATTCAGGTTAATATATTTTTCATTGACTTTTCTATCAGTAACTAATTAAATTTCCACAATGTGATATAAAACTAATCTTATATAAAAATAAAAAAATCATGTTGACAACGACTGCTTTGATTTATATTGTTTGTGAAAATATTACTCTGCCATTTATTAACTTGTTTTTCTTGTATATGTTTTTAATTTTCAGGAATGATTATATGTACATATGCCAAAAAATATTCTCAGATGGTTAGAGGACAACTGTCATTCAAATTCTTATCTTTTAGGTGCCGATGAATGGCTCAGTATTAAATATTCATAAAGGTTAGAACATATGAAACGTGTTCTTGTAGTGTCATATTCCCAAAGTGGTCAATTGATCGAGGTGGTAAAAAGTTTAATCTCACCCCTGCAAGAGTCTGATGAGATATACATCCGTGAAGTTGTTCTGAAACCGATTCCAGAATTTGCGTTTCCCTGGAAATTTTCCAAATTTGTTGATGTTTTCCCAGAAACAGTGCAGTTGCATCCGCCTGAGCTAGCGCCTTTGAATCTGGAAGACGAAGAACCTTTTGATTTAGTCATATTAGGCTACCAGGTTTGGTATTTATCGCCGGCTCCTCCGATAACAGCATTTCTTAAGAGTAAAGAAGGAAAGCGTGTACTTAATGGCCGACCGGTGGTGACAGTTATTGCTTGCCGAAATATGTGGTTGATAGCTCAGGAAACTGTCAAAAGATTGTTGCATGAAAGTGGAGCGTATTTGCGCGATAACGTGGTCTTTGTTGATAAAGCAAACTTTTTTGCAACAGTATTCACAACCCCGATATGGCTAATGACAGGAAAAAGACAGCCATTTCCTAGCTTACCGCGGGCGGGTGTATCGGAGGAAGATGTTAAAGATGCTCCACGTTTTGGTGATGCATTATTGGCAGCGCTCAAAACGGATAAAGAGAAAGTTGATGCTCCAATGTTGAAAGGTATGGGTGCGGCGGTTGTCGACCAAGCTTTTATTTTTGGTGAACGTGCGGCGCATCGAGGGTTTAGATTTTGGTCCGGGCTGATTTGTCGTGTGGGCAAACGAGGAATATGGGTAAGACGCGCTTTATTAGCGTTGTTTGTAACCTATTTGATATTGATGGTACTAGTTGTTTTTCCTATTTCAGTGGTTGTTCGCCGTTTGCTTACCCCATTACTTAAAGAACGTCTTAATGAATTACAGAAATACTATGAACAACCTTCTGGTTCTGCCCGCTATGATGATAAGGAGATAAATAAGTAAATGAGTAACAACGTTTATATCACTAAAGTTTCCGCGTTTATGCCGGGAAACCCAATAGATAATAATACAATGGAATCTGTTCTTGGTTTTGTTGGTGGTCGTCCGTCAAGATCTCGTCATATAGTCCTTCGCAATAATGGTATCAAATATCGCCATTATGCACTGGATCCAGAGACAGGTGAGGCAACTTATACATCTGCTCAACTAGCGGCTGAAGCAGTAAAAGGTTTGGTTGATGAACACTTCTCTTTAGACGATATGCAAATTCTGGCAGCAAGCAGTGGTACTCCTGATCAAATTATACCGGGTCATGGTCTCATGGTTCATGGAGAGCTCAAAAATAAACCATGTGAAGTTATCTCAACTTCCAGTGCTTGTGCTGCGGGTATAACAGCGATGAAATATGCTTATTTGTCCGTTCTCTCGGGAACGACAAGTAATGCGGTTTCAACAACGTCGGAAGTACCTTCCACTGTATTGCATGCCCGCAATTTCCAGAGTGAAAACGAAGCTCGGGTTGCAGAACTGGAACGACGCCCTGAAATCGCTTTTGAAAAAGATTTTCTACGTTGGATGCTTTCTGACGGCGCCGGCGCTGCTTTACTTGAAAACAAACCTCGACCTGATGGTGTTTCATTACGAATTGATTGGATAGATATTTACTCTTTTGCTAATGAGCAAGAGACATGTATGTACTCAGGTGGAGAAAAGTTAGCAGATGGCAGTTTGAAAGGTTGGGCTCAAATGAGTCAGGCTGATTGGCTTGCCTATTCTGTTTTCTGCATCAAACAAGATGTTAGATATTTAAATGAGAGGGTTGTTAAATTCACACTTACCGAACCATTGAGACGGATAGTTGCTGATCGTAATTTATCGGCAGAATCTATTGATTGGTTCTTGCCTCATTACTCATCTGAATATTTCCGCATGAAATTTGCCAAGGGTCTTGAAGATATTAATTTTGGTATTGAACAAGAGCGTTGGTTTACTAACTTAACAATGAAAGGAAATACCGGATCGGCTTCTATTTATATCATGTTGGATGAGCTTATGAAGTCGGGTAAATTGAAGAAAGATCAGCGTCTGTTATGTTTTATCCCTGAAAGTGCCAGATTCACAGGGGCATTCATGCACCTGACTGTTGTGTAAATATTTAATCTTAGTGTTAATGAAGAATGGGGAAACAACCTGTTTCCCCTCGTAATGGGTACATCTAGGAAAATACAGCGTGGAAAATTTAGAGAATCGTGTCAAAAGTGTTGTTGCAGAACAACTTGGAATACCTGAAACCCAGATTCTTAATACACAAACATTCGAGGAATTAGGTGCCGACTCGTTAGATAATGTTGAATTGATTATGGCTCTGGAAGAGCACTTCGGAATAACTATTGATGATGAAGAAGCGGAAAAAATAGTGACGATACAGAACGCCATTGATTGTATCGATTCGAAGTTGGAATCCGCTAACTAATTTGAAGAACTTTATTATCTTTATGAATAAAAAAAGCACATATGATTATCATGTGTGCCTTTTTTTGTTTTTGGTTCAATAGGGTTATTTGAACAGATCTGCGCTGATAGTGGAGGTTCCACCACTGGATTGCCATTCACGGGTAATATGATAGTACTTAGCGCCTTTAGCCGCGGCGCGTTTAGCGACTTCATAGGAAACATCAGGCATGCTGTTGTAATAGCCTGAAAAGGTGATGGAATCAAAAGGTACCATCTGAGCAGCGCTGATTTTATTTAATTCTTGGATTTTCGTACCGTTAGGAAGGGTGACAGTGTAACGCTCACCTTTAGAATACTGGGTTTCAAAGAAGCGACCAACAGAATTACTGGTCGAAGTTGAAGAGGCTAAACCAGGAATTTCTACTTTCTTAGCCGATTCGCCACCAGCAGCCAATGCAGTGCGTCCAGAATCGGAATCTGCCGGGATAACCGCTTCATCAGCCTGAATTTGGCGTTTTGGCGCATCATCTTTATAAACATAAGCGGTAACCGTCTGATTACCGCCATCATTGATTGAAACCTGACGAACAATAAAGAAAGCCGCTGCGCCTTTTTTCTTGGCTTCTTTTGCAATGGTTTCCTTCAAATCGGGTTCAGTGTCATAAAAGCCGCTAATAGTGACCGTATCGAATGGCTCCAGCGTTACAGCTTCTGTTTTGGGTAATTCTTTGATGCCGCGAAACTCACGATATTTAGGTGAATTATCAATTTTCTCTGCATCTTTGTGATACAGATCAGCTACAACGCGCAGGTTGCCACTATTATTCAGATCATCAAGGCTTTGGATATAAAACCCATCAGCACCCATTTTGTCTGCACGACGGGAAACCGCATCGGCAGCTTCATAAATAGCATTAAAAGGGCCTGTAACCGTAATACGTTTAAACGGTTTCAGCTCTGCTGCTTTCTCCGGGGATAACTCCTGAGCTGCTTGAGCAGTGGTAATACCCGTTAATGAGAATACCGCTGCTGCAATCATCGTTGTTTTCAGCTTCATAAAAAATCCTTCCACCTTGCGCATTAAATAATAGTTGTAACTTGCTGAACATGGTTGTGTATCACATAGCCGATAATTATTACATGTAATAATAGCTAATGTCCCACGAATTTATGCTATCAGTATGAATGAATGCAAGTTTATAGAATAGGGCGCCATAAGTTTTTAGCAACATAGGGAGTGAGCCAGTTAAAAGTGCGATTTGCGCCGGTAATACTATTTATAGTACTACTTATTATAGTACTACTTATTATAATACTACTTAGTTATTTTTTACCCATTAGCGATCGATCACCGATAATATTTTCAGTTGGTTATTAAAATATTTGTTGATAGATTTTACTGATGGCAGTAATCAAGTTAATTTAGTCGCTAAGTTGACTGTAGCAAGCAATAATCATCATTAATCTTAGGCTTTAGGAAGGGAACATTATGCGTATTGGTGTACCGAAGGAGCGACTTGTCAATGAAGCACGTGTTGCAGCCACACCGAACACTGTGGAACACCTGCTGAAATTGGGATTTAATGTCGTTGTTGAGAGTGGAGCTGGGCGTTTAGCCAGTTTTGAAGATAGTGCTTACCAACAAGTAGGTGCTGAAATTACTGATCGTCATAATATTTGGCGTTCAGATATTATTTTAAAGGTTAATGCTCCTGAGGATGACGAAATTGCATTAATGAAGGAAGGGAGTACGTTGGTTAGTTTTGTCTGGCCAGCGCAAAACCCTGAGTTAATGCAGAAGCTATCAGACCGTAAAGTCACGGTGTTGGCGATGGATTCAGTACCGCGTATTTCCAGAGCACAATCGTTGGATGCATTGAGTTCTATGGCAAATATTGCCGGTTATCGTGCAATAGTCGAAGCCGCTCACGAATTTGGCCGTTTTTTTACTGGTCAGATTACTGCGGCGGGAAAAGTCCCGCCAGCCAAAGTGATGATTATTGGCGCCGGTGTTGCTGGTTTGGCTGCTGTGGGGGCCGCAGGCAGTCTGGGCGCGATTGTTCGTGCATTTGATACTCGCCCTGAAGTGAAAGAACAAATTCAGAGCATGGGGGCGGAGTTTCTTGAGCTGAATTTTGAAGAAGAAGCCGGTAGTGGTGACGGATATGCAAAAGTCATGTCCGAAGCCTTCATTAAAGCGGAGATGGCGCTTTTTGCCGAACAGGCAAAAGAAGTTGATATCATTGTAACCACAGCCTTAATTCCTGGGAAACCCGCTCCACGTCTTATCACCAAAGAGATGGTTGAATCCATGAAGCCAGGTAGTGTGATTGTTGATCTGGCTGCTCAGACGGGAGGAAACTGCGAGTTAACGCAAGCAGATAAATTGGTTATTACTGCAAATGGCGTGAAAATTATTGGTTACACAGATTTGCCCAGTCGCTTGCCAACACAATCTTCACAACTCTACGGCACTAACTTGGTTAATTTGCTTAAGTTATTGTGCAAAGAGAAAAATGGCGAAATCAATATTGATTTTGACGATGTTGTTATTCGTGGCGTGACAGTCATCAAAGAGGGCGAAGTTACCTGGCCGGCACCGCCTATTCAAGTTTCGGCCCAGCCGCAGGCAAAACCGGTATCAGTTAAAGCAGAAAAACCAGCGGCGAAACCTGTTTCACCTTGGTTGAAATATGGTTTATTGGCATTGGCTGTTATCTTGTTTGGTTGGTTAGCCAATGTTGCACCAAAAGAGTTCTTATCTCACTTTACTGTTTTCGCGCTGGCTTGTGTGGTGGGTTATTACGTGGTCTGGAATGTCAGCCATGCTTTGCACACACCGTTAATGTCGGTAACTAATGCCATTTCGGGGATTATTGTCGTTGGGGCGTTATTACAAATTGGTGATGGTGGATGGGTAAGTTTCTTCTCATTTATTGCCGTTCTTATTGCCAGCATTAATATCTTCGGTGGCTTCACTGTCACTCAACGTATGCTGAAAATGTTTCGTAAGGACTAAGGGGTAACTAATGTCGAGTGGAGTCGTTACAGCAGCATATATTGTTGCCGCCGTTTTATTTATTTTCAGCCTGGCAGGTTTATCTCGTCATGAGAGTTCTAAACGTGGAAATATTTTTGGTATCACTGGAATGGCAATCGCATTGATTGCGACTATTTTCGGGCCTGATACCGGAAGTGTTGTCTGGATTATTCTGGCGATGGTGATTGGTGCGGTGATTGGTATTCGTCTGGCAAATAAAGTTGAAATGACTGAAATGCCGGAATTGGTTGCTATTCTGCACAGTTTTGTCGGTTTGGCCGCCGTGCTGGTCGGTTTTAATAGTTTTATTGCTCACGATAGTTTTGCAGAACCCGTGATGGAGAATATCCATCTAACAGAAGTCTTCTTAGGGGTTTTCATTGGTGCGGTTACCTTCACCGGTTCCGTTGTGGCATTTGGTAAATTATGTGGAAAAATTTCCTCTAAGCCGTTGATGTTGCCAAATCGTCATAAATTAAACCTTGCAGCGCTTGTGATCTCTTTTGTGCTGTTGATTACCTTTGTGAAAACGGAAAGTACGGGCCTGCAAGTGTTCACGTTATTGCTCATGACAGCAATCGCATTGGCGTTTGGTTGGCATTTGGTTGCTTCCATCGGTGGCGCGGATATGCCAGTGGTGGTTTCAATGCTGAATTCTTATTCAGGTTGGGCAGCAGCAGCAGCGGGTTTCATGTTGAGCAATGATTTGTTGATTGTAACGGGTGCACTGGTTGGTTCTTCGGGGGCGATTCTCTCTTACATCATGTGTAAAGCCATGAACCGCTCTTTTATCAGTGTGATTGCCGGCGGGTTTGGTACTGATGGTTCTTCAACCGGTGATGAGCAAGAGATGGGCGAGTACCGCGAAATCACGGCGGAAGAGGTTGCTGAACTATTGAAAAACTCAACTTCTGTTATCATCACGCCGGGGTACGGCATGGCTGTTGCGCAGGCGCAGTATCCGGTACATGACATCACAGCCAAACTGCGGGAGAAGGGAGTCAACGTTCGCTTTGGTATTCATCCCGTTGCGGGACGTCTGCCTGGGCATATGAACGTGCTGTTGGCAGAAGCAAAAGTGCCTTACGACGTTGTTTTGGAAATGGATGAAATCAATGATGATTTCTCTGATACCGATACTGTGTTGGTCATTGGCGCCAACGACACCGTTAACCCTGCGGCACAGGAAGATCCCAACAGCCCGATTGCGGGTATGCCCGTTCTGGAGGTTTGGAAAGCACAAAATGTTGTTGTGTTCAAGCGCTCTATGAACACAGGTTACGCCGGGGTGCAAAATCCACTGTTCTTTAAAGACAATAGCCAAATGTTGTTCGGTGATGCGAAGGCGAGCGTAGAGGCAATCCTGCGTGCACTGTGATTTTCTATTGTTTTAACTTACAGCTATGATGGATTTACTGTCTCTTAGTCAGATTTCTTGATTAAGAGACAGAAATTACATTCGTTGTTTTACTTTATTTGCGATTCACTAGTTATTAATGCTTAAGTTAGTGCTTATAGTTGATTTCTCGCTGGTGACGGATAGCCAAAATGTAACGCGTATTACTTCCGGGAAGTTCTCTGTATAACAATATATAGCCTGTACCACCAAAAGGGATAATTAACTCAAAGAGTGGATAAATTTCTGTTGGCCGTCCAGATAAGACGTTAGATTCCAGTGCTTGGATGTGTTTGCTAATGATACTAAGTGCCGACTTCGCAGCAACTGTATCGCGTTGATATAAGAAATCAATAAGACGATTTATATCCCTTGTTGCTGCGGGAGTGACTATTACAGATGGCATTCAGGTGGCTCCTTATCCTCGCCACGTATAATCGCATCCAGCCAATTACAAAGTTCACTGCCAGTTAAATGTAAACCGGTGGCTTCATATTCTAACCAAGCGTTTTCGGCATCACGTAAAAATTGTTGTCTGGCCTCCAAAGTATCAATTTCACTTTCGATTGAACGTACCATAAGCGAATGGGCAGAAATGCCTTGCGTGTCAGCCAACGCTTTAATGCGTGTTTTTAACCCTTCATCTAAGCGAAGGGTTATTGTCTGTTTCGTTTGTTTATGCATAACCTTTCTCACAATGATATCACTAGTAACACAAATGCTATCATTAGATAGCGAGCATAACAACATTTCAGGATGTAATACATCGCACGGTTATGTGAAGAGTTCTGCGTTTGTTATTTAATTTCCAGCGTATCGTATCCCCGCCAGCGATAATTCATCACTGATAAGGTCCAGAACAGAACAAAAATCCCGACAACCCAAAAACCAACATTGCCCATATTGTC
Organism: Photorhabdus aegyptia; assembly: GCF_000612035.1. Lineage (NCBI taxonomy): Bacteria > Pseudomonadati > Pseudomonadota > Gammaproteobacteria > Enterobacterales > Morganellaceae > Photorhabdus > Photorhabdus aegyptia. The sequence continues at coordinate 73,452 of NZ_JFGV01000003.1, forward strand.
ATTTAATGCCCCGATAGTGTTCCAGAAAACGCCATGCAAATCCCATTGTTCAGCGATAAGCCCAAGCGCTTCCAGCCCACCGATGAACAGTGCTACAGCAACGGAAGCCGCGGTAATGGTCATGTTGTAGTAGAGTTTGCGTGTCGGTTGGGAAAATGCCCAACCATAGGCACCCACCATCACAAAATTATCCAGTGAGTCGATGAGTGCCATACCGCTGGTAAATAGCGCCGGGAATACCATCAACGACCACAGAGGAAGCCCACTGAGAGAGCCGGCGGCAGATATACTTAATAGCCCAACTTCGGTAGCGGTGTCGAACCCCAATCCAAACAGAAAACCGACCAAATACATATGCCAGCTTTTGCTTACCAACCGAAAGACCGAGTGAAACAGGCGCGTCATAATCCCTCCCGGCGTCATTTCTAGTACAGTCAAATCACTTTTAGCCAGATTTCTGCCACGTTTGATCTCCTGAAACTTCTGATAAACGCTTTTTAATATCAGCAAATTAATTAGTGCTATTGCTAGCAGAAAGCAGGCCGAAACTAAGGTACCGGCAATGCCGCCATAGTCATGAATCCAGCCCATTTGATCTTTAAACGCCATAGAGGTTAGAACGATGGCGAAGCAGGCCAGAATAACAATGGTGGAATGCCCAAGAGAAAAGAATGCGCCGACAGCAATAGGTGATTTACCCTGTTGCATCAATTTACGGGTGACGTTATCAATGGCTGCGATGTGATCAGCGTCGACCGCATGGCGCAGTCCATAGCTGTAAGCCAGCAGGGCTGCCCCCATCATAACCGCATGATGACGGAAAGCGATAAATGCCCAAACCCAAGCCAGTATGTTGGCGGCAATCAAAACAACAAGAAGAGATACAGCACGTTTTTTATCCGTTAAATTATTCATATGTGGAATACCTGTAAATCTGTAAATGTAAAACCCGTCTTAAGGGTGATTGCTAGAAGTCCAAAAAAACAGTAAGTATTTTCTGACTTCATGACCTATAATTTTTTTACCAAGTGGACATACTAATCAGCTTGTAATATTACCTTGGATAAATTTAAATAAGAGGTAAGAGGACTAACCTGTGTTGAAAAGAATGATCTTAATTGACATATTATGGTCTTTGTGTCAAAGATTTTTTGCTAAAAGATTATCTAAATCAATATTCGGATAGGGACAGCAGCTTTTGAATAAAGTCTGTTGGAAAAATTGTATTAAGTTATATATTGACATATAAGTTATATATTGACATAGCAGTGTGGCCGTATGGAATAACCAATGATTAGGGGGCTTTATGCAATTAACACCAAGGGAAATCGAAAAACTCATGGTATATACACTGGCTGATGTCGCATTAAAGCGTAAGTCTCGCGGTTTAAAACTCAATTATCCTGAAGCCGTTGCGATTATTACTGCGGCTGCATTGGAAGGCGCCAGAGAGGGGAAAACATTGGAAGAAGTGATGGATGATTCCAGACATGTTCTGACTAAAGAGGATGTGATGGATGGCGTCGCTGATCTTATTCCGCATGTACAGGTTGAAGCAATATTTACTGATGGTAGTCGTTTGGTTACTGTACATGATCCCATTCAATGATTGCTGAAACAAATTGTAAATAGCAGGAAAAATTATCTAGACAAAATATTAACTTATGTCTTGACTCACGTCTTAACGTGGAGATTTTCCGATGGAAAAAAATAATAAAGAAGATGTTACTCCGTTGGGGGGGTATATTCTGGCTAAAGACCCGATCTCCTTTAATGAAGATCGTCCGGTTATTCAATTAAAAGTTCGTAATTCAGGTGATCGTCCTATTCAGGTGGGATCTCATTTCCATTTTTTTGAAGTAAATAAAGCTTTGCAATTTAATCGTGCGGCTGCGTTTGGTAAACGACTTAATATCACAGCAACAACTGCTATCCGTTTTGAACCCGGTGATGAAATCGAGGTGTCATTAATCCCGATTGGCGGGAAACAAAACGTTTATGGATTTAATAATTTAGTCGATGGTTGGGCGGGTAAAAGTCAGGTTGTTATTGATGAGCCTGTGGAGAAAACCTGGTTACATGCCGGATAGTAGAATCGAATGAATTCAAGGTAGAATTGACGAACGTCGGAAAATCTTTCGAACAAAGGAATAAACTATGCCAACCATTTCCCGACAGGAATATGTAGGTCTTTTTGGTCCTACGATCGGCGATAAGATCCGCTTGGGTGATACCAATCTATTTATTGAAATTGAGAAAGATCTGCGTGGCTATGGTGATGAATCGGTCTATGGCGGGGGCAAATCCCTGCGTGATGGTATGGGGGCGGATAACCGTATGACTAGCGAAAACGTATTAGATTTGGTCATCACCAGCGTCACTATTTTAGATGCCCGACAAGGCGTCATTAAAGCGGATGTCGGCATAAAAGGGGGACGTATTGTCGGGATAGGTAAAAGTGGTAATCCTAACATGATGAATGGCGTTACCCCCGGTATGGTGGTTGGTGTTAGTACTGATGCTATTTCTGGTGAGCATCTCATCCTCACGGCTGCGGGCATTGATACCCATATTCACTTTATTTCTCCTCAACAGGCTGAACATGCTTTATCCAATGGGGTGACGACTTTCTTTGGCGGTGGTGCTGGCCCCACTGATGGGACTAACGGCACCACTGTCACCGCCGGTCCGTGGCATATCCATCGCATGTTGCGTGCTTTTGAAAGTTTACCGGTTAACGTAGGTATTTTGGGAAAAGGCCATGCTGCGGCGGCTATGCCGCTGGTTGAACAGATCAAAGCGGGCGTTTCCGGCTTGAAAGTGCACGAAGACTGGGGCGCAACGAACTCAGCGTTGCGTAATGCCTTACGTGTAGCGGATGAAATGGATATCCAAGTCGCAGTGCATACTGATAGCCTGAATGAAGGCGGTTATGTTGAGGATACCATTGATGCTTTTGAAGGTCGTACCATTCATACTTTCCACACCGAAGGCGCCGGTGGCGGACATGCACCGGATATCATTAAAGTTGCCAGCCAGATGAATGTGTTGCCCAGCTCGACTAATCCCACCCTGCCTTACGGTATCAATAGTCAGGCAGAACTATTTGATATGATTATGGTTTGCCATAACCTTAATCCCAAAGTACCGGCCGATGTTGCATTTTCGGAAAGCCGAGTGCGTCCAGAGACCATTGCAGCGGAGAATGTTTTGCATGATATGGGCGTACTGTCGATGTTTTCCAGTGATTCTCAGGCAATGGGGCGAGTGGGAGAGAACTGGCTGCGTGTGATGCAAACTGCTCATGCCATGAAAGCGGCACGCGGCAAGTTGCCGGAGGATGCAGCACATAACGATAACTTTCGTGTATTACGTTACGTCGCCAAAATTACGATTAACCCGGCTATTGCTCAGGGAATAAGTCATGTGCTCGGTTCGGTTGAAGTGGGAAAAATGGCTGATCTTGTGCTGTGGGAGCCACGTTTTTTTGGCGTAAAACCTAAGTTGGTCATTAAAGGCGGTATGATTAATTGGGCGGTGATGGGGGACCCAAATGCTTCATTGCCGACGCCGCAGCCGACATTTTATCGTCCGATGTTTGGCGCATTGGGCAAAACCCTTCAGGAAACCTGTGTTACTTTTGTATCCCAGGCGGCGATGGAACTGGGGGTAAAAGAAAGCCTTGGTTTGGAACGTCAGGTTATGGCGGTGCGCAACTGCCGGGCTATCTCTAAGAAAGATATGGTGCGTAATGCTGAAACGCCCGCAATTGAAGTGGATGCAGAAACCTTTTCTGTCAAGGTGAATGGTGAATATGCCACTGTAAAACCGGTCAGGACAGTCGCGCTCAATCAGCGCTATTTCTTTAGTTAATCTATTTTTTGTTGCCGGTCAGAGAATATGTTTCTGGCCGGATTAACCGATCCATGCGTTCAGAGGATTATCTTATGATTGTTATTGAACAGATTCTTGGTAATGCCAAAAAGGATGTTTTCTGGCGAGATCGCTTGCAAGGGATTTCGCCGGATATCTTAGTGCTTTCACAATGGGAAGCGCAAAAAAGCCGTTGTCGTAAATCTACCCTTAACGGATTGGATTTAGGTATTTCCCTTGACCGTCATCAAGTATTGTCTGATGGTGACGTTTTATTGTGGGACGAAGCTAAAGGACTGGCGGTTATTGTTCAAATGAGCTTGCGTGACGTGATGGTTATTCACCTGAAATCATTACTGTCATTAGATTTAGAGACGGTAATGAAAACCAGCTTCGAACTTGGTCATGCTTTAGGTAATCAGCATTGGAAGTCAGTGATTAAAAACAACCAGATTTATATTCCGCTGACAGTATCAACTAAAGTCATGGATTCAGTCATGAAAACCCACGGTTTTCATGCATTGCCTTACTCCTTTGTTAAAGGTGAAGAGATATTGCCTTCTCTTAACAACTCAGAAGCTCGCTTATTATTCGGTGGTGCTGAGGATTCTGCGACACACGTTCATGTCGATAATACATTTCTGAACCAGCATGTGATTAAACTAAAATGAATGCTCTCCGCTTAATCAGAATCATGCAGTTTGCTGATTCAGTATTGCCTGTTGGCGCGTTTTCTTTTTCAAACGGTCTGGAATCGGCCATTCAGAGCAAAATCGTGTATGACGTGGCAACGTTAAGCGAGTTCACGCGCACAGCGTTGTTACAGGCGGTAAGTAGTGATGGCCGCGCAGTTGTGGCCGCGTGTCAGGCGCTGAATAGTGGGCAACATGATGTGGCTATCACCCATGATTGGGCGGTATTTAATCGCAAATTAAATGAAGAAAGTCGCACAATGGTCACGCGGATGGGGAAAAAATTAGCGGAGATGGCAGTTGAAGTCACCGGTGAATCGTTAATTGCATGGTGGTTAGCACAAATAAAGAGCGATATTGCCGCCGGTACCTATCCGATTACTTTGGCGGTTGTCATGAGTGCATTGGGTGCGGCTCCACGTGAAGTGATCGTCATGCATCAATATGGCGTTGCAATGACGATACTCAGTGCGGCTATACGCCTGATGCGTGTTACCCATATTGAAATTCAACGTATCTTGTTCTCATTGAATCAAGATATTGAACTATTTTGTGATGAGGCGGAAAAGGGAGGGATTGAACAGATGACATCTTATGCACCTATGACCGATGTTCTGGCAGCGCTTCACGTTAGCGCGTTTACCCGGCTGTTCAGTAATTAACTTGATCCTGATATCGCTTTTAACCACCTCTTAATCGTGTGAGGAAATCCTTGTGAAAAAAATTACCCGAATTGGTATTGGCGGTCCGGTGGGTTCAGGCAAGACGGCCGTTATTGAAGTGATCACGCCTATCTTGATTCAGCGCGGAATAAAACCTCTGATTATCACCAATGATATTGTTACCACGGAGGATGCTAAACAGGTTAAACGTACCTTAAAAGGCATTTTAGATGAGGAAAAGATACTTGGCGTGGAAACCGGTGCTTGCCCTCATACCGCGGTGCGCGAAGATCCCAGTATGAATATTGCCGCGGTAGAGGAGATGGAAGCGCGTTTTCCTGACAGCGACGTTGTGTTAATTGAAAGTGGTGGTGATAACCTGACACTCACTTTTAGTCCGGCTTTGGCAGATTTTTATATTTATGTGATTGATGTCGCTGAAGGAGAGAAAATTCCGCGCAAGAACGGACCGGGTTTGGTACAGGCTGATATTCTGGTGATCAACAAAATTGATTTAGCGCCTTATGTTGGCGCCAGCTTGGCGGTGATGGAGCATGACACTCAAGTTGTACGTGGTCAGCGTCCTTATATCCTTACCAATTGCAAAACCGGAGAGGGTGTTGAAACGTTGGTAAATATGATCATGCGTGATTTCCTGTTTACCCATTCATTACAGGCGACGCAATGACTTCCACCAGCTCACCGCAAAATATCGGAGATGCATGTCAATGGGCGAATAATCTTGGTGTCAACGCGCCGGAACTTGCACGATTTCAGGATGAACCGCCTCAAATGGCAAGCGGTGATGTCGGTAAAATTGGCTATCTGCGGTTGGGATTTGCCCGGCGTGGCGATCGTAGTATTTTGGCGCAAATGAAACGCCGGGGGCCTTATTTAGTGCAGCGGGCGCTGTATTGGGATGAGGCTTTACCGCAGATGCCGTGTGTATTTATGATCTCCACGTCGGGATGTATCTTGCAAGGGGATAGATTGGCGCTGGACATTCATGTCGCTCCAGAGGCGTTTGGTCATGTCACCACCCAATCGGCGACTAAAATTCATTCGATGGAGAATAACTACGCAGCGCAAGTACAAACTATCCAGATAGAGCAGGGAGGCTATCTGGAAATGATGCCCGATCCGGTTATACCTCACAGTGGTTCTCGGTTTATTACCGACACTCAAATAACCATTCATCCGACTGCCACATTGATTTATTCTGAAATTATTATGTCCGGTCGCAAATACCACCCTGCTGATCAGGGGTTTAAATTTGATGTTTATTCATCACGTATTACGGCAACTGATTTTGATGGCAAAATATTGTTTACAGAGCGTTATGTACTGGAGCCTAAAAAACAACCGCTGAACAGCGTAGGGGTGATGGGGCCGTTCCATGTGTTCGGAAACGTGATCTTGCTGACACCTCAGGTTCACCATGATCGTATTCTGGCGCGCATGACTCCTCAGTACGATGCTGAAACCGGTATAGCGAGTGGTACCAGTCGTTTACCTAATCAGTGTGGTCTAATCTTTAAGGTATTGGGAAAAGAAACTTATCAAGTTAAAGCGGGTATTCGTCTTTTTTGGCGTATAGCTCGTGAGGAGATCCTTGGCGTTACACTGCCTGAGCCGTTTATCTGGCGATAAAACCTGGGACGCAAATCTGTTTCAGGTTTTATCGCCAAATGGGTGATTATCATGCTATTACTCTATTATTATCACTCTTTAGCGGCTTTAACTGGGCATTCAAAACCATCAGGTTTTATCGCCAAAAGGTCACATTTAAGCTGGTCGATCACATGCTCTGCGGTATTTCCCAGAAAAGCGGCGGATAGCCCAGTTCTGCCAAGGATACCAAAAACAATAATACCCGCATTCATCTCATCACACATTTTGGGAATAACACTCTCCGGTAATCCTTCATGGATATGAGTATATTTTTCATCAATACAGAATTTTTGGCGCAATTCTTTCATGGCAATAAGATGCTGGCCACGTAGAGCATGGTTATAAACACTTGGGTCGAAATCGGGTAATTCAATGGCGATATTCAGTGGCGCGACAGGATAGGCGCTGACCAAATGAATTTCTGGGTTTTTCATGACTTGATTTGCCAGTTCCTGAGTTTCCTTAACGAGTTTCAGGTTCAGTTCATGATGATATGACTCTTCATTAGATAAATTGACCGCGACTACAACGGTGCCTTGGTCTGGCCATATCTGATCTTTTACCATCCATACTGGACATGGGCATTTGCGGAGTAACTGCCAGTCAAGTGGGGTAACAATCAAGGAGCCTAGCTTGTCATGTTTATGCGTCATTTTCAGAAGTAAATCGTGATTACCTGTAATGACCTCCTGGATAATCGCTTCATAAGGTCGATTATGCCATACCACTTTTATTTCAATATCAATACCGGCTTCCAGATAGTAGTACGCTTGTTGTTTAAGCCAGGCAGTACGTTGGCTGGTAACCCCTTTACGCATAGCACTAGCTTCTTCTGGGGAGAGTAAGGTGGTCATTTCATAAGAAAGATCATAAATGGGCAAGAAAGCTTTAATCCGGCCGCCGTTGCGTTGCACTATATAAACTGCGCGTCTTAATGCCGGTTGATCGTCCTGACTTGGGTCAATTACAACTAAAAGGTTTTGATAGTTTGCCATAATGGTATCCTCACAGAGGCTAGACAAAACACGCTTCAATACTCACGTTTCAATACTAAAGATAAACCAATATAAGCAAACCGAACAGGTCAGAGGAGAACCAGATCAACAAAATAAGATGATCTGGTTTTAAGACTAGGTAATTGAAACAGATTTTTTTCCGACTAACTCAGACAACTTATCCATATCTTCAATCGTGATGTATTTACCTTTTACACCGAGAGTATTGTTTTTCTGGAAACGCCCAAGCAGACGACTAATAGTTTCAACAGTTAAACCGAGGTAATTACCAATATCACTGCGAGTCATAGTTAAACGAAATTCTCTTGGTGAGAAACCCCGCTGAGCGAAACGACGAGAGAGATTATAAATGAATGCGGCCAATCGTTCTTCGGCGTTTTTCTTGGATAACAACAATATCATTTCTTGGTCGCCCTTAATTTCCCCGCTCATTAGGCGCATCATCTGCTGGCGAAGATTAGGCATTTTCCCGGATAGGTCATCCAATGTTTCAAACGGAATTTCACAGACCATTGATGTTTCCAGAGCCTGAGCAAAACTTGGATGTTTAGTGTTAAGAATAGCGTCAAAACCGACTAAATCCCCTGCGAGGTGGAAACCTGTAATTTGCTCATCACCTTCTTCGGTGATAGTGTAGCTTTTAATTGTGCCAGAACGGATAGCATAAAGAGATTTCAACTCATCGCCTGCTTTAAATAGTGTTTGCCCTTTCTGGATAGGTTTCTTACGCTCAATGATATTATCAAGCTGGTCAAGCTCGTGCTCATTCAGGGTAAAAGGAATGCATAGCTGGTTAATGCTGCAATCCTGGCAGTGGATCGCACAACCACCAGACTGGATTCGACGAATAACACGTTTTTCCTGGATCATATGGCATGCTCATTTGAAATATTCATATCCTTCAACTTTAGCATTTCTTGATGATTCTGGTAAGAGCTATAATGGTTTTCTGCAATTTATTCGAGAAAATGTACTACCTTATATATTAACTATAAGAAATTGTTACATTACCGTAAAGTTAATGTTCGATCATTGCCATAGCAAGATTATATTCAATATCAGCGTCTTGAGTTTAGTAAAGAGTTTCTCCTTTATCCACCTATGGCAAGCCCTATTTTTACGTTCTCCATAGCAATTATCTTTTAAAATCTATCTATTTTTTATTTTTCTGACAAGTCAGATTATGGCTCCATATAAAGGTTTATAGAGAAATAAGACAAGTCTGAAAACATGGTTTGAATTTAAGAGCCTATTTTTGATTTTATTCCTAAATACAACTAGTTAAATAATAAGGTAAATTGCCTTTTTAAATGGCATATTTATCGCGGCGACAAGGACGATTAATGGGCAATTAAGTGTCTCGATTGGTTCTTTTGGTGCTTCGCTTTGGAATCATATAGGTGGTTTTTTTCTCTTAACAATAATATTGACGCTTTGTTTGTAGCAGTCAGTAGTTATATTTTTCTTAAATTAGGGGCGATGAATGCCGCTGTCCTTGTTATTGCAGGGCAAATGTTATCAGCGGTACTGCTTGATTGGCTATATCAGGATATGACTCCTGGGTTGGTAAAAATTGTTGGAGTACTGTTTGTTTTATATCACTTTTCTAACGGAGAATTTGTACGAATAAGTGATGATATTGTCCGAAAAAAGGATGTTATCGCGATTAATCAGCAAGTTTATGATCGTTCCAGTTTTGATGTGTCAATTATTCCACGTTGTGTCCCGGAATGGCATTATTATATGACATTGGGTCGTCGGTTACATGCGTTACAAAGTAATCCATTGTATATTGGATTAATGTCATCTGGTTACAGTTCGGAGAGCAATAATGATTTATCTTCGGCGAAAAGGATGCGATCTATTCTCAATGCACTTGATAGACCTATGGCGGCATTTTATTTCTGCATAGGCGGAGGTATTAGCCAAGCGCAATATATGTGTGAAGGGATGAAAGAAGATGTTGTTCATATGAAAGGGCCAGTTGAGATCACCACGATGATTTTTTCGAAAGTGGGGGTAATTCTTTGATGGCCGTAAAATTAAAAGGTATATAGCATGAATATCAGCAATAAAGTTCCATTGAAATTCAGCCTTGAGGTAAAAGAAGCGCTTGAATCAGGAAAGCCTGTTGTTGCTCTGGAATCCAATGTGATTACTCATGGTTTGGATTATCCTGATAATGTCACAACAGCTAAGAATGTTGAGCAGGCTGTTCGTGCAAGTGGGGCAATACCCGCAACATAAGGGGGAATTATTGGATTAACATTGGAGTTTTTAGAGACATGGAATGTGCCAGTCATATCCTATCAGTCGGATGATTTTCCTGCATTCTATTGCCGTTCCAGCGGATTCAAAAGCCCACAACGTGTTGATGAACCTGCCGTAATGGCTAAAGTGATTGAAATAAATTGGATGTTGCCGGGAGGGAAAGGAATATTAATTACGACGCCAACCAAGCCTGAGGATGCGATAGAGAGTCAAAAGATTGATATGATTATACAACAAGCGGTATTGGAGGCTAAAAAGAATAATATTGTTGGTAATTCATTAACAAAGTATCTGATGAGAACGATTGACCGAGAAACTGATGGCATCTCGGCGAAAGCCAATATGGCCGTATTAGTGAATACCGCAGAAGTTGCGGGAAAGTTAGCGGTAGCCCATGCTTTTTATAAAAATAGAGGTTGGTCTTAATCATTATTTTCATCATCTGGGTGTGCTGATTATCATATTTATCGATTTTCTAATGTGTTAACTTTTCCATAATGCTGGTAAAAATCTCATTCAGTGCTGAGGGTGTAGAATCAGCGGTAAATGGCGTGCAGGAGCGCCAATATACCGTTGATATCTTAGCCGTTGATATAAGGAAATTAATCGCTGTTTTTGGCATTACGCTTTCTCAGATACATTATTTAAAACGGTTTCTCGATCCATCTTTTCAGGCGAAACTTACCTTGGCAGATCCCACGCCGAGTAAGTTAATTTTCAACTGATCGCCAGGATTAACCGGCACCATTGTGGTGAGGGAGCCAGAGAGAATGATTTCTCCGCCGAGAAATGCCATATTCAGTGTTCCTAGCATATTCGCTAGCCAGGCAACCGCGTTAGCGGGATGCTCTAGTGCAGCGGCGCCGATGCCGGTGTCAACCAGTTTGCCGTTTTTTTCTAGCGTTATTGTAACGGCAGCTAAATCAATTTCTGATGGCAGACGGGTACCATTGCCAATGACAAATAACCCTGATGAGGCATTATCAGCAACAGTATCTGTGATTTTTATTTTCCAGTCACGGATACGGGAATCGACAATTTCGATACAGGGCACGATGTAATCTGTTGCCCTGAGTACATCTCCTGCCGTAATACCTGGTCCACTCAGATTGTGTTTCAGGATAAAGCCAATTTCACCTTCAGCTTTCGGTGCAATTAATTGCTCAATGGGTACAGTGGCGTTGTTTTTGTAATGCATATCTGAGGTGAGAATGCCAAAATCGGGTTGATCGACGCCCAATATATCCATAACTACCTGGCTGGTAATACCGATTTTTTTGCCGACAATTTGTGCTCCGGTTGCTTCCAACCGGCGAACAATAACTTTTTGCTGGATGAGATAAGCATCGTGTAATGTCAGTTCTGGATATTCATCAGAGATAGGATCGATGGCTTGACGATTCTGCCACGATTGAAATAATTTCTCACTAAGATGGTTTATGATGTTATTCATCTGTTGTTGCTCCTAATCAAACCAAAGAAGTGACATTCCAACTGGAATATCACTCGTCTGAAAGAGACATTATTTGTTGCCGTTGAGTAAAAAATCGATATGAAGTCGGTTGAATGTGTCCGGGTCTTCATATTGAGGCCAGTGACCGCATTTTTCCATCACGACAAAACGACTATTTTTGATAAGCCTGGCAAGGCGCTGACCTACTGAAACCGCAGCAGTCGGATCGTGTGTGGTCCATAGCACTAGGGTTTCAGCCTGGATCTTTGCCAACTCATCTTCGGTCAAGAGGTTACGTAAGCGGGTATCCATATCTTGCAGGCACATAATGTTTTCCATTGCGGACAACATACCCGGTTGGCGATAAATGGCAAAACGGGCTTCAACCAGGTCTTCTGTCACCATAGCCGGGTTTTCCATCAGGAATTCAAGACGCTTGCGGGTAGCTTCCCGATCCGGGTTTTTCACGGCATTCAAGCTCAGTGTGCGCAGGCGTTCCATCACATTTGGATCAGCAATCATGCCACCGGCGGTGTTCAACACCAGACGGTGAATATATTGCGGATATTTTGCTGCAAACCGGGCTGCAACCCATCCACCTAACGACTCGCCAGAAAGGTGAATTTTTTTCAGATTTAATGTCTCAATAAGATCCCGCAGGTGTTCCACATAATCGATAATTTCATAGGAACGGACAGGTTTATCCGTGAAGCCATGCCCTAGCATATCGATCGCCAGTACACGAAAATGGGCGGCATGGGGCAGTATGTTGCGCATATAAGCTTCTAAATGACCTGCAATACCATGTAAGAAAATGAGAATAGGTCCATTACCTGCTTCAAGAACACGGGTTTTTATCCCTTTTACATCGAGATGATGTAGATGGATTTCACCACTGGCAATGGCCGACCAAAGCGAACGTAATTCAGGTTGTGTAGGTTTATGTTGAGGGTTTGCTGATGTTGACATCATGATATCTCCCTTATTTATTTTAAGTTAATACGTTATTAATATAACGACCACGGGTAATATTCACTAATACTTAATATGTCTAGCCTGAAAGGTAAAAACAATGACGCTTATTTTTATTCTTACAGGTATTTATTTTCAACAACATCTATTAAGTGCGATAATAATTCTGAGTTGTTGTCTTTTCGCCATGCCATTATTAACTCTATTGTCGGGGAATAGCCTGATAATGGCCGACAAATAACCGCATCTGTCATGATGCTGGTAATATAGAGTGGTACTATTGCACACCCTAAATTCAGACTAACCATGTTTAAGATTAATAGCATATTATTAGCTGTTTGAATAATATTAGGAACGACATTATGTTCGGTAAAGTAATTTTCTATAATCTGTTGTAATACGCCAGATTGTGTTGGATCGGGAGTAATAAAATTTTCTCCGTGTAGATCGTTGACTGAAATTTTCTCACAATATCTTAGCCTGTGATTAGCAGGCATCAGAACCACCAGCGGTTCATTAAGAATGACTTTAAAATCAATATAATCACTCTTTATCGGCGGACGCATGAAAGCGACATCAATGTCACCTTGTAATAATTTCTCTTCTTGTCCTGGATTAAATAAACTAATAAGTTCTACTTTTGCTCCAGGATGAGCCAGGCGAAATATTGGGATGACTTCTGGTAATACTTTAACTTCTGCTGATGGGACAAATCCAATAGTTAGCACAATTTGTTCTTGTGCCGCTCTGCGGGCCATTTTTTTTGCTTTTTCTGCATTATCAAGAATAAGCCGGGCTTGTTGGAAAAAAACTTCTCCCGCTTTGGTTAGAGAGACTCTACGTTTATTTCTCTCTAATAGTGTGGAACCAATATAATCTTCTAAATCTTTTATTTGTTGACTTAATGAAGGTTGTGCAGTATGCAACTTTTTTGCGGCTTTAGTAAAGTTTAATTCTTCTGCCACCGCAATAAAATAGCGTAAGTGTCTTAATTCCATTGCCGTTTCCTCACATATCGAAAAAAAGTCTCAATTTAAACAAACAATGTATTTCACAAAATATTAATCTATTAATAGCATTCATTTTGCATGTTGGCAAAAAGTCAACCTTTCTTTTACTTGAGGATAAAATAATATGACATTGAGCAAAAATTCAGATATTTACCGCCTGATTGATGCCCGAGCCGGTCGTGTAACTCCTCAGATTTATATCGATCCCGAGCTCTATCAGTTAGAACTCGAAAGAATATTTGGCCGTTGTTGGCTGTTTCTAGCTCATCAGAGCCAAATCCCCAGTCCGGGTGATTTTTTCAATACTTATATGGGAGAAGATAGTGTTGTTGTTGTCCGCCAGAAAGATGGTTCCGTAAAAGCTTTCCTTAACCAATGTCGCCATCGTTCCATGCGGGTTTGTTACGCGGATAGTGGTAATACCCGTGCGTTTACTTGCCCTTATCATGGTTGGTCATATGGTGTGGACGGGCGATTAGTTGACGTTCCGCTGGAAACGTGTGCCTATCCACATGGGCTTTGCAAAGAGCAATGGGGACTTCAAGAAGTGCCATGTGTGGAAAATTATAAAGGATTGATTTTTGGTAACTGGGATACGACGGCGCCCTCCCTGATTGATTATCTTGGTGATATGGCTTGGTATCTTGATGGTGTGCTTGATCGCCGTGAAGGAGGAACTGAGGTTATTGGCGGCGTGCAAAAGTGGGTGATCAATTGTAACTGGAAATTACCCGCTGAACAGTTTGCCGGTGATCAATACCATGCTTTATTCAGTCATGCCTCTGCTGTACAGGTTTTAAGTGTAAAAGAGGGCGACAGTCATAAAGCATTAGGTGCTGATCAGACTTCCCGGCCAGTTTGGGAAACGGCAAAAGATGCCGTGCAATTTGCCCAGAATGGTCACGGTTGTGGATTTTTCTTGACCGAAAAACCCGATGCCAACGTTTGGGTTGATGGCGCCGTTGCCCGTTACTACCGTGAAACTTATGCTGAGGCAGAGCAGCGACTGGGAAAAGTCAGAGCACTGCGTCTTGCCGGTCACAACAATATTTTCCCGACACTTTCCTGGCTTAACGGCACCGCAACCATGCGGGTGTGGCATCCGCGTGGACCTGATCAGGTAGAAGTTTGGGCGTTCTGCATCGCAGATAAAGCCGCTTCTCCAGAAGTAAAAGCCGCTTTTGAGAACAGTACTGCCCGTGCATTTGGTCCGGCAGGTTTTCTCGAACAGGATGATTCAGAAAATTGGGTAGAAATCCAGAAAGTACTTAGAGGTTACAAAGCCCGTAACAGCGCATTGTGTATGGAAATGAGATTAGGACAAGAAAGAGTGCGAGATGATGGAATTCCGGGTGTGACCAATTATGTTTTTTCCGAAACCGTTGCCCGTGGCATGTATCAGCGTTGGGCTGACTTACTCACCAGCGAAACCTGGGATGAAGTAGAGGAAAAAAGCCGGGTTTATCAGCAGGAGTTGGTCAAATGAAAGAGTTAATTGTCAATCAGGAAAAAAGGGTATCGTCGGAACTGCATTATGAAATAAGCCAGTTCTTGTATTACGAAATTGCATTACTGGATGAGTGGAAATTTCGTGACTGGCTTGAGCTGTTATCAGAAGATCTCAGCTATACCATGCGCACTATTGTTAATGCTCAAACCCGCGATCGCCGTAAGAGTATCCAGCCGCCAACCACTTGGTTGTTCAATGATAATAAATTTCAACTTGAACGTCGGATAGCCCGGTTGGAAACCGGTATGGCATGGGCAGAGGAACCCCCATCTCGTACACGTCATTTACTGACAAATTTAGTGATCACTGAAACGGACTCGCCTTACCAATTTTACGTTCAGTCCAATTATTTGCTGTACCGTTCACAAAAAGAGCGAGATGAAGCTTTTTATGTTGGTAAACGGCTGGATTGTGTTCGCCGTAATCCGAAAACGGATAGCTGGCTGATTTGCAAACGTGAAATTACTTTGGATCAGGCAGTCTTAACTTTCCATAACTTGAGTGTCTTATTCTGATGAGCCAATTATTCGTATGTACGGTTGAAGAATTGCCCGACGGAGAAGCGCGTAAGGTTGAATACACACCGGATATTGCGCTGTTTCACTATGATGGCGAATTCTTTGCTGTTGATGACCGGTGCAGTCATGGTAATGCCTCGATATCCGAAGGGTATTTGGAAGACAATGCGACAGTTGAGTGTCCACTGCATACGGCCAGTTTTTGTCTCAGAACCGGGAGGGCGCTTTGCCTTCCTGCAACAGATCCATTGAAGACTTACCCTGTTGTTGTTAAAGACGGAAACATTTATATCACTGTATCGGAGGAGCAATAATGAGTTGGATCAAAGATCAAGTCATTTTATTAACAGGTGGTGGCTCTGGTTTAGGTTTGGCTTTAGTAGAACGTTTTATTGCTGAAGGAGCTAAAGTGGGCGTTTTGGAGCTATCGGCGGAAAAAGCAACCGCTCTGGCCCACTGTTTTGGTAAAGATATCTGTGTTATTCACGGTGATGTTGCCTCTTTTGAGGACAATGAACACGCAGTGGCTGAAACTGTTCGGCGTTTTGGCAAACTAGACTGCTTTGTTGGTAACGCCGGGATATGGGATCACAAAATCAGCCTGCTCGACGCCTCACCAGAGCAGATTGATAAAGGATTTGATGAGCTGATGGGTGTGAACCTGAAAGGGTATATTCTAGGGGCTAAAGCCGCGTTACCGGCGTTAACCGCATCAGAAGGCAGCATGATTTTTACATTATCAAACTCGTCATGGTTTTCTGGTGGTGGTGGGGTGTTGTATACCGCCAGCAAGCACGGTGCGGTCGGCATGATCCGCCAGTTAGCTTATGAATTAGCGCCAGTTATCAGGGTTAATGGTGTTGCGCCTTGTGGTATGCCAAGCGATCTTCGTGGGGCCGCTTCACTATCTCAGCAAGATAGATGTATTACAGATAACCTGTCATTAGAAAGTCTCGGTGCAATTTTGCCTTTGCAATTCATACCTCAGCCAGAAGATTTCACTGGTCCGTATGTCATGCTGGCTTCTCGTGCCAATAACCGTACTTTAACGGGGGTGATGATAACGGCTGATGCGGGATTAAGTATCCGTGGTATTCGCCAAACTACAGCGGGGGTGATGTCTCCGAACAAAAAGGAGAGTTCAAATGACGGTTAAATTGATTTGTACTTCGCACACGCCTTTGATGGACTTTGGTTCTCCACCGGAAACGACAGAAAAGCATGTTCGGCAGGTTTTTCAGCAATTGGCTGAACAGATAAAAGCCTACGATCCACAATTGATAGTGATTTTCGCTCCTGACCATTTTAATGGTTTTTTTTATGATCTCATGCCGGCATTTTGCGTTGGAGTCAGGGCGAATGCTGTGGGGGATTGGGATATTGGTAAAGGTCCACTCAATGTTCCTGAGAACACAGCGAAGGATTTAATTTCCGCCTTGTATAACGCCGGTATTGATGTTGCCCAGTCCTGGCGTATGCAGGCTGATCACGGTTTTACTCAACCATTGATGTTGCTTTGTCAAGATTTACAGCGTTATCCAACCATCCCAATATTTATTAACTGTGCAGCTAAACCATTGCCGACATGCCGTCGTGCGGTTGCGTTAGGTCGTGCGGTCGGTCAATTCCTATTCACCACCGATCAGCGGGTATTGCTGCTAGGTTCCGGTGGCTTATCACATGATCCACCGATACCACAGATAGGACAGGTACCAGCGGAAGTTGAGGAAGGACTGATTGCCGGAAGAAATCCGACAAAAGAAGCGCGCCAGAAACGGCAAAACCGAGTCATTGAGGTTGGAAAATCGTTGGCTCGTGGTGAGAATGTCGTTGCTCCGTTGAATCCACAGTGGGATGACGAGTTATTGAGCATTTTTTGTAGTGGCGATATTCGACGCCTTGCTTCATTAACCGAGGGAGGGATTGCCATTCAGGGCGGGAAAGGTGGACAGGAAATTCGTTGTTGGATTGCGGCTTTTGCAGCGCTTTCTATTTATGGCGAATATAAAGCGCAGCGACATTATTACCAACCTATTAAGGAGTGGCTGGCAGGGATGGCAATGGTCAGTGCTCAACCTGTAACTCAGATAGGAGCGTAATATGCGGAATCAGACTTTTGTTATCGTTGGAGCAGGACAAGCGGGGGCGATGGCCGCCGCAACCTTAAGGCAGCAGCAGTTTGATGGCGATATTATTTTAATTGGTAAGGAATATCATGCGCCTTACGAACGGCCAATTTTATCGAAAGAGTATTTAATCAACCCAGAGGAAGCGCCGAAATATCTGTTCTCCGAAGATTTTTATCTGAAAAACCAGATAGATCTACGCATAGGCCAATCGGTCAGCCGGATTGTGCCATCAAAACATTGTGTTGTTTTAGAAAATGGCGGCGAGCTTAGGTATGACAAACTCCTGCTTGCTGTGGGGGCAAGAGCCAGACGATTTCCGCTCCTCGATCAACTGGGTGAAAATGTTTATACCCTGAGGACGTTGGATGATGCGCAACGCTTACGCCAGGCGGTGAAAAAAGACAAACGGATTTTGATTGTTGGTGGTGGTGTAATTGGCTTGGAACTGGCGGCAACCTCCTGTGAATTGGGGGCAAATGTTACGGTTATCGAACAGGCGGATAACATCATGGTGCGTTGTGCCCCACCGTTATTGCAGGATTATCTTCTGAATCGTCATCAGGAAAACGGGGTGCAATTCTTCCTAGATACCAATATTGTTTCCGCACAAAAGCAAGGGAATGAGTTAGTCCTTGTGTTGGACACCGGAGAACAGGTGATCGGGGATATTATTATTTATGGTATTGGCGCCGAATTCAGGGATCAGCTTGCCGCTGATGCTGGTTTGGTGACTAATGGCGGTATCGTCATTGACAGCCGTTGCCAGACTTCTGAACCGGATATTTTCGCTGCCGGGGATGTTTGCCTCCAGAGAGAACCACTGACAGGTGATCTCCAGCGCCGTGAAACCTGGGAAAATGCTAACCGTCAAGCGACTATTGCCGCACACTCCATGATGGGGTTGGAACCCCCGCAGCCGGGCGCTCCGTGGTTCTGGACCGATCAGTGGGGTATTAACATCCAGATGGTTGGCAACATGCAGGCTGAAGAGTGGCATGTTCAGGGTGATTTGCAATCAGATAAGGCCATTTTATTTGGTACAGAAAATGAAATATTAGTGGGTGCTGTGGCGATTAATCAAGGAAAGGAAATGCGCAACTTACGCAAATTACTTGCTAATCCTACGGTTGTTCCGGTGTAGTATTGGATAGGTTAGATTTGCCCGTATTTACCCTTAAGAATATGACTGCCTCTGAAAAAGATTACGGTTAAAAACCGTAATCTTTATTTTAATATTACAACGATGTCTTATTAATGTTTAATAACATAAAGATCTTTCGATGACATAAGACCGAGAGGGCTGATATAGTATCCACCAATATAAGGTTTTACTAATCTGGCACTAACATAGTAATAAATAGGAATTGACGGGACATCTCTTGTAAGAATATCTTGTGCTTGCTGGAAATATTCTATGTCGTTTGTTGCTTTGGCCTTACTGATCAGATCATCATAAATATCGTTATGATATAATGATGTATTATTAGAACTATTGGTGACATAATTATTTAAAAACGAAGCAGGATTATCGTAATCAGCTATCCATGCGTGTCTTACCAAATCAAAGTTACTTTGATGCATGGTGTCTAACATTGTTTTCCATTCTTGATTTTGTAAGACAGCATCTACGCCCAGATTTTTTTTCCACATTGAGGTAGCTGCAATAGCAATCCTTTTATGATCCTCCGATGTATTGTAAAGAAGATTAAATTTCAATGGGTTATTTCTGTTATAACCGGCTTCATTCAATAACTGCCGGGCTTTTTCAATTCTTTTTGCCAGCGTCCATGATGCATAATCAGGCTGTTTTAAGTTCATTCCTCCTGCGTTTGGTGGAGTATTATTATAGGCTGGCTTTTGGCCTTGCCCCAAGACTTTATTGGTTATGATGTCTTTGTCTAAAGCCAGATTTAATGCTTGTCTGACTCTAATATCGTTAAAAGGAGCTTTTTGGGTATTAAATTCGTAATAATAAACACCTAATTTAGGCGAAAGATGGACCTGGCTACCTAACTTGGTTTTTAATGATTTAAATAAAACCGATGGGATACCCTTGGTAATATCTATTTCTCCTGCTAAATAACGGTTCACCACTGCTGTTTCTGATGTGACGTTAAGATAGGTGACTTTATTAATCACGGTGTGTTCATTATCCCAATATTGTGGATTCCTGATGCCAATTACTTTCTCATTGACGATCCATTCAGAGAGTTTAAATGGGCCACTACTGACAAACACATTCGGTTGAGTCCATTTTTCACCATACTTCTCAACCGCTTTCTGGCTGATAGGAACCATCACTGGGTGTGCCAGCATATTTAAAAAATAGGATAACGGTTGCTCTAATGTTACTTCTACCGTTAAATTATCTAATGCTTTTACACCTAATTCATCGGTTTTTTTCTTACCAGCAAGAATATCTTTAGCATTGACTATATACATGTTTTCAATATAACTGCCATACGGGGATGCCATTTGAGGATCAATTAAACGTCTCCAACTAAAAACCACATCGTGAGCGGTAATAGGTGAACCATCAGACCATTTTATTCCTTCTCTTAGATGAAACACCCAGGTTTTATTATCATTAGTTTCCCAACGGATAGCTAAATTAGGATTAAACTTACCATCATTTCCTATACTAATTAAGCCACTAAAAAAGTCGTTTATAATATCAAACTCAACATCACTTTCAACTTTATGCACGTCAAGAGAAGCAGGTTCTGAACCATTATGACGAACAATATTCTGGTTGGTTGCCAGTTGTGTACCGGGTGGAATAATTGCCGCATAAGATAATGTTAAGTTTCCAATTATTATTCCTGTGAATAATGATATGTTTTTTATTGTTTTTTTCATCGTAATTTCTCCAATAATAACGCATTTTTTCAGATTGACATTGCAAGTTGTAACGCCTGAAATCGGATTTAGGGTAAGTAATTCAGTCAAACGTGGAACCGAAGATAATTATAGCCAAATATGTATTATTTCATTCCAAATATCGGTGATTGATAATTTTATTTTTCTAATTACCCTGTTTAAAGAGTGATAAAAATAACCTTAATGACTTATTTTTATAAAAATTTATCTGAACATGGTTAATTTTTTTATTAAAAAGATTTATTTAACAACAGTATTATCCGTTTCAGATATTAGTTGGTTTTTAACTTTTAAAATCGTGTTTTGTGAGTGAATTCACAATTTATCAACAGTACGATTTCCTGTTACTGTCGGGTATTAACGAAGATTTATGTAGTGTAAGAGGTGAGTATGAATGTTGTAGATTAGCGGGTGGGTAAGATTTTGCGTTTCATGTATGATTAGTGTATAAACACATAAACACATAAACACATAAACACATAAACAAGGAAAATATATTATGAATAGTGTTCGTTGGAACGTTGCTGTCTCTGCTGACACTGACCAATCCCTTCGTATGTTTCTGGCTAATCAAGGAGGTGGAAAAAAAGGAGACTTATCCCGCTTTATAGAAGAGGCAGTACGGTCACACATTTTAGAATTGACAGCAGAACAAGTTAAAGTGGCTAACACTGATGTTAGTGAGATGGAGCTTGCTTCAATAGTTGATGAGGCTCTGGATTGGGATCGTAAGCGCTAATGAGGGTTGTTCTTGATACTAATATTCTATTTAGTGCTTTGATCTCACCACATGGTGCACCAGATACGATTTATCGAGCTTGGCGTGCGGCACGTTTCGAAGTGGTGACTTCACGGTTACAGCTTGATGAAATTCGCCGTGCAAGTCGTTATCCAAAATTCCAAGCTGTCTTACAACCAGCTAAAGTGGGTGCTATGATCAATAACTTACAACGTGCTCTGGTATTGGAGAAATTATATATTAAAGAGGAAACGAATGATCCTGACGATGCGTTTTTACTCGCTATGGCATGTGCTGGTGAAGCAGATTATCTTGTAACTGGAGCTCGTCGAGCTGGCTTATTACAGCGTAGATGTTTTGGCCGTACTCGTATTATTACGCCTGCTAATTTTTGCCTTGAGGTTTTATAAAGAAAAGAAGCTAAGAGGAGAAACTGCACACAGCACAGATGGATAAAATTTGCATTGGTTAACGATTGTATGTATATTCTTGATTATATCAATCGTTAACTTGAGGTGCGTCATGCAAACTTTGTATAGGAAAACCAGATTCGATAATAACGTGTCGGCACCTCATGATGAGTATGACGACGCTAATGCCGCGGCTGATCGCCTTGAGAATATTATTAAGGAACTGGCTGATGGTATTCGCAGTAAAGGTAAGGCTAACATCAAGCGTCAGCTAGCGTTGCCGGATAATCAGTTTCTGATGAATATGTTGTTTTTGGCGATACCAGCACGAGCGCTTGCTGAACTGACGCCGGAAAAGAAGAGGTTACTTAATCGTGTGCGTAGCCGCGCGCGCTTTTTTGACAACGTGCGTGAAAACGGTGGTGTGTTAAGTTCTGCCGAGGTAGCGAGTTTGTTAGGTGTCAGTAAAGTAACCGTTAAAAAGAAAAAAGACACAGGTAAATTACTGGCCCTGGAATACGATGGTGAGTTTATTTATCCGGCTTTTCAGTTTACCGATGATGAAAGCAAAGGCGAAAAAGGTGTGCTCAGGGGGGTAGCGGAGATTCTGTTTCATCTCAATCACTTTAGCGGTGTAATGCAGTACGGATTTTTCGTGCAGAAACGTAATGTACTGGATTATCGTTTACCAGAAGGCCAAGAGTTCACAATTATTGATTTGCTGAGAGAGGGTATTTCGGATGATAAGCTTCAACATATAATCCGTTTAGCCAAGTTGTTTGGCACTCAAGATGCTGCATAAATAAAGAAGGGGAACAGGCACATGCTAGCTCCCCCTTTTGTCATATTACGGGGATATCCAGGTCGTTTACCAGGATATCTTCGGCAATTTCTCCTTCATACTCAAATTCCCTAAGCACCTTGAGTTCCTCGGTGCGTATCATGCCTTTGCCAGAAGGATCGTCATGCCAGAGCACGATGCATGGCTCAAGCGTAACGTTGGACATGTAGGCAAGTCCATCCGCGTACGGTGACAGCTTCGCCGCGAGTTGCTGCGTGATCCGGTAGTCTGTGCCGGTTAGCTGATGGGCGGTGATGTGCATTTTCGGCGCAAGCCGGGTAATGTCTACAATACGTAACTCTTTCTCTGTCACTAATGTCGCCATATGATACCCATCCAGTTCCCGGTCTGTAATGGCTGGTAGACGTTGAAACACCTCCTTCATCGATGTTCTTGGCGAGTTGGCAAGATATAAATTACCAATTGTGCCGTTCGTTAACCCGTACCGGGTATGCCCTCCGTCGCGGTTAAAGAATACGCCACTGCCTCCGTGTTCACCCTCTTGTAGTCGGTAAAAAATTGTACCGACTGAGATGATAATGATACTTTGCGTAATTTTATCGATGGTGAGGGTGGCTAACTGCTGCTTTGTCACTGAGTCAGGGCTTGCCTCTGATTTTGTTACCACTGAACACTCCTGTATTCTTGCCTGTTTCAGCCATATATTGCCTCCGGTTTTATTACATTAACTGGACAATGAAGACGCGCAATGCTGTGTATCTATCCAGTTATGTCAGTATATTACAGACAACGGGGCAGGGTATATGTTTTGATACAGAAAATGATTAGAAAATATACTCCATTGTATGCTATCAGTTAGCCGTGAGAATATGCGGTAGGACAATATTAATGTATTCATTGTTGATGTACTCATTCACGAAAATAATATGAAATATTTATTATTTTCTTTTACTTAATTGTACTTCTGGATTATTAATATAATAATTGAATTTATATGCTATGAAATAAAAAATTGCGCAATAATTAAAGCTATTATTTTTATTTTTTTATACAATGATATGCTTTATTAAACAGAATAATGAGTTAATGGTAAATAAATCCTCAGAATTTATCATGATATTACAGACGAATGTGATGTGAAAAATTATTTTATAGGCTGATTGATAGTATAATGGTATTAAAATAACAATATATTTGCTCATGGATATTTATCATCGGTTTTATTACATGGGTAAAATAATCTATCAATTAGTTTTACATAATTCACAAATGGCGATTCAAATAAGCAGAAATATTGAAAATACTTATTTGTGATTATGGTGATATATCTTCATTAGCCTACTTTTATAACTAGGAAAATTGACATTTTCAATCCATGTATGAATGGTAACCAATATGCAGAAAGCTCAAAGAGTTGTTATTACAGGTATGGGAGCGGTAACACCGATTGGTGAAGATGTTGAATCATGTTGGCAAAGTATTATTGAGAAACAACATCGATTTCACAGAATTGAATTTCCCGACTCATTCATTAATTCACGTTTCTTTTCCTTCCTTGCACCAAACCCATCCCGTTATCAGTTATTACCAAAAAAGTTGACTCATACGCTTTCAGATTGCGGAAAAGCAGCATTGAAAGCAACTTATCAAGCTTTTACGCAAGCATTTGGTGTGAACATATCACCTGTTGAATATTACGATAAATACGAATGTGGAGTCATCCTTGGCAGTGGTTGGGGAGCTATCGATAATGCTGGCGATTATGCCTATCAATATAAGAAAGCTAAATTAGCCCATCCTATGAGTAATCTCATCACCATGCCGAGCGCCATGACGGCGGCATGTTCGATTATGTATGAACTGCGTGGTTATCAGAATACTATGGCGGCCGCCTGCGCAACGGGCACAATGGCAATAGGTGATGCCTTTGAAATTATTCGCTCAGGACGTGCGAAATGTATGATTGCCGGAGCCTCTGAATCACTTACTCGGGAATGTAATATTTGGAGTATTGATGTACTGAATGCATTATCAAAAGAGCAAACGGACCCAAATCTCGCATGTTGTCCATTTAGCCTTGATCGCTCAGGGTTTGTATTGGCCGAAGGAGCGGCGGTGGTTTGTCTGGAAGATTATGATTCGGCCGTCGAACGTGGTGCGACGATTCTGGCGGAAATTAAAGGTTACGCTCAATATTCAGATGCCACTAATTTAACTCGGCCAACAGAAGATATTGAACCTAAAATATTAGCGATAACCAAAGCCATTGAACAAGCACAGATTTCGCCGGAAGATATTGACTATATTAATGCTCATGGCACTTCTACACAGTTAAATGATCTTTATGAAACCCAGTCAATTAAAGCAGCGCTGGGGCAGCATGCTTATCAGGTTCCCATATCAAGTACAAAATCTTATACCGGTCATCTTATTGCTGCGGCCGGCAGCTTCGAAACTATTGTATGTGTAAAGGCATTAACTGAAAATTGCTTGCCGGCGACATTGAATTTGCATCGGGCCGATCCAGATTGTGACCTTAATTATTTACCTAATCAACATTGCTATACCGCTCAACCAGAAATAGCGCTCAATATTAGTTCAGGTTTTGGGGGGCATAACGCTGCGTTGGTTATCTCTAAGGTAGGGTAACTGATATGTTGATTTTTGAAATAGAAGATATTGAACATTGGTCGAATTTCTCTGGGGATTTTAATCCTATCCATTATCCAGCGAAAAGTAAGTCTTTACACAATATGCAGCAACATCCGGTGCAGGGGATGTTGAGTCTGCTATATGTGCGGCAACAGTTCTCTCAATTAACTTCAGCTTTTACAACGGGAATATTGAACATTGATGCGTCGTTCCGTCAACATGTTTATACCGCATTACCACATCAATTGAGAATTGATACTAAAAACAAAACGTTTAAATTGGAAAACCCTGGCAAAGAAAGCACGTTATTTGGCAATACCAGCGTAGAAAATACAGTGGAGTCAATTGAAGATTGGATCGTTCAGGATAATTGTCAAAGGTTAACAATAACAGGAGAAGAAATTTGTGAAAAGTATGCTGCCTTTAGATGCTATTTCCCAAGTGTTACTTCTGTTGGCTGGTTCCTGGATGGGCTTGCTTTTCATCTTGTCATTAATTCGACAAGATTTCTTAATTTTGAGCACTACCATTTTAATCAGTTACAGGATTACCTAAATCAATCTTATACTTTGCATACTGGGCAAGGGATTAAAATAAAGAAAATGGTTGTTAATAGTACACTATTATCATCTTCACCGGATATCTGTATTGAATTAAATCCACCATTAATAATTAAGAATGGCCCTAAAGACTATATTCGTATTTTTCATTATCGATGTTTATATGATAAAGAGCCTGTTTTCGTGTCAAAGATTTCAATTGTCTCTAAAATGAAATAAAAGGAAAGCGAAATGCCAACACAAAATGATATTTTTAATAAGATAAAGAATAGAATATTAGTGATGAAGGATATCGAAGAGGATGAAATAACACCAGAATCTTCTTTTGTTTCGCTTAAATTTGATAGCCTTGACTATGTGGAAATTCAGGTTTTTGTATTGGAGATGTATGGTATTAGTATTAAAGCTGAACTTTTTTCAAATCATTCTATTTTAACATTAAATGAACTTACGAATTATATAGAGTCTAATTTATAAACTGAGATTTTAATTTTCATCATTATACCACCTCGTCGAGAGGTGGTCGTTTACTCTAACCCTATTTTTACTATTAACATTTAGAGGTTATAATGAACATTCTAGAAAAAGGTAAAATTGCTGCTTTATATTCAGCCTATACAGAGACAGAAGGTTCTTCGTGGGTTGGAAACCTATGCTGTTTTTCAGTTGATCGAGAACACTTGCCTATTATTGTGAATGGACGTCGTTTCTTGATTGAATTTGTTATTCCAGATCATTTACTTGATAAAACGGTTGAACCCAGAATATTCGATTTGGATATAAATAAACAGTTTTTACTGCGCCGTGATCATCGTGAGATAAATATTTATCTTTTAGGTGAAGGAAATTTTATGGATAGAACGACGACAGATAAAAAGCTATTCGAATTAAACGAAGATGGCTCACTATTTATTAAGACGTTACGCCATGCTCTTGGTAAATATGTTTCTATTAATCCTTCAACTACACAATTTATCTTTTTTGCACAAGGAAAATACAGCGAATTTATCCTGAACGCCTTGAAGGAATTTGAAGACGAATTATCAAAACGCTATCGCGTCAGAATTATTCCTGAATTGCAAGGGCCATATTATGGCTTTGAACTTGATATTATTTCTATTACAGCTTAATTCACAATATTATGGAGAATGTTATGGAAAAGAGAATAACAACATTTACCATTGAAAAAACTGATGATAGTTTTTATGCTAATGGGCGTCATCAATGTATGGTGAAAATCTCTGTACTTAAACAAGAATATAGGAATGGTGATTGGGTAAAATTAGCATTGAGTGATGCTGAAAAAAGATCGATTCAGGTGGCGGCATTAAGTGATAGTCTTATATATGACCAATTAAAAATGCCTTCAGGTTGGACAACGACAGAGATAAGAAATAGATATGATCTTGGGTTATTAAATGGTGTTTATCGTATTGATACTTCTATTAATGAGCCGGCAGTAGATCATGCGGGAGATTGCTGTACAAATGAAAGCTATCAGAACAGCGTGAAGAGTGTTCCTGAATATATCTATCGTTATGTTAGTAGTAATAGAACAAGTACAGAGTATCTAATGGCGAAAATGACCTTCGAAGATACGGATGGGAAACGCACACTCACAACGAATATGTCAGTTGGTGATGAAGTTTTTGACAGCAAGATTTTATTAAAAGCGATTGCTCCTTATGCAATTAATGCAAATCAATTGCATGAAAGCATCAATACATTATTTGATAAAACAGAAGAACCAACGAAATCGGATACTCACCATCAAACCATTAACCTCTATCGCTGGACATTGCCATATCATTTGAGGATTCTTGAAGGGAATGATAGTACTGTTAATAGAATATATGTACTTGGTAAAGATCCATCAGATGATAGATTCCTGACAAGAGGAAGGGTATTTAAACGAGGAACTTCATATGTAAATGCACGTGATAATGTGAGTGGAGGATGTGTTATGGACTATGGTTATAGCGTATCGGTCCCGGACACTCAGCTTGCTGCTGAAGTACTCCATGTGACAGGATGTTCATGGACGAGTGGTTATTATGATGGATATCATGATGTCACAATCATTGATAACTACGGTTGTCAGCATAAATTCAGAATATCCTCGGTTAATATTGGACGTGCGCTAAGCATAGCAAGAATAAGTTGATTTTCCTTAGTAAAGAACCTTTGTCTATGCCGGTAATCGCATATGCGTTTACCGGCAATTAAGATATTCCATTATTGAAATAGAAATATAGGGATATCTGTTATTGTACATAAATGAATAGCTAAATGGATATTTAATTTGGCTATAATTTTAGTTAACCAAACAGGAAATTTAAAATGAAAGTTAACGATATATATTCCAATGCTTTTAATTTTGGATCTTATATTAATACCGGTGTCGATCCCAGAACGGGTCAGTATAGCGCAAATATCAATATTATCACGTTAAGACCAAATAATGTCGGTAATGTTGAGCAGGTTCTTAATCTATCATTTTCACCATTAACAACGTTAAATAATGGGTTTGGGATTGGCTGGCGGTTTTCATTAACAACATTGGATGTAAAAACACTCACATTTAGCCGGGCAAATGGAGAGCAATTTAAATGTAAACCATTGCCACCTAATAATAATGATATTAGCTTTAAAGATAAAAAATTAAAAGATTTACGTGTATATAAACTCGATAGCAATACCTTCTATGTTTATAACAAAAATGGCATTATAGAAACACTGAAACGAATTGGATCGAGTGACATTGCAAAAACGGTGGCACTTGAATTTCCTGATGGTGAAGCATTTGATTTAATTTATAATTCAAGATTTGTATTATCCGAAATAAAATACCGTGTGACGGGTAAAACTTATCTTAAACTCAATTACTCTGGAAGTAATTGTACATCAGTTGAATACCCAGATGATAATAATATCTCAGCTAAAATTTCATTCGATTATCGTAATGATTACCTTATTACAGTGACTGTACCTTATGATGCTTCTGGTCCTATTGATTCTGCCAGATTTAAGATGACCTATCAGACATTAAAAGGAATATTTCCGGTTATTAGTGCTTTTCGTACACCAACAGGTTATGTTGAACTGGTGAGTTATAAAGAGAATGGGCATAAAGTAACGGACTCGGAGTCTATTCCTTATGCTGCTGCATTGACTATTCAACCGGGTAATGGGCAACCCGCGATCAGCAAATCCTATGAATATAGTTCAGTACATAATTTCTTGGGCTATTCTTCTGGCCGGACAAGCTTTGATTCTAACCAGGATAATTTGTATCTGGTTACAGGGAAATATACCTATTCATCTATTGAGCGGGTTTTAGACGGTCAAAATGTCGTTTCAGTAACAGAAAGGGTGTTTAATAAATTCCATTTAATGACCAAAGAAGCAAGAACACAAGATAATAAGAGAATTACAACAGAAATTACTTATAATGAAGATCCGTCAAAAAGTTTCTCCGAACAACCAGAAAATTTACAACAACCATCTAGGGTATTAACGCGTTATACAGACTTACAGACCAATACTTCACGAGAAGAGACGGTTAATATTAAAAGCGATGATTGGGGAAATACTCTACTTATTACTGAGACCAGTGGGATACAGAAAGAATACGTTTATTATCCGGTGAAGGGTGAAGGTAATAATTGTCCTGCCGATCCATTAGGTTTTTCCCGATTTTTAAAATCAGCTACGCAAAAAGGATCGCCTGATGCCGCTCAAAGTGTCGCAAATAGAGTGACTAATTACACATATCAAAAATTGCCCACTTTTACCGGTGCTTATATAAAGGAATATGTCAGCAAAGCTTCAGAAACCATAGATAGTAAAATAGTGAGAACCTTTAGCTATGTTAATTCACCGACGAGTAAATCTCATGGATCGTTAGCGAAAATAACGTCGGTAATGAATAACCAACAAACGGTGACAACATTTAAATATGAATATTCCGAAAATGAGATGACCACAAACTCTACAGTGACGGGGTTTGATGGCGCACATATGGAATCGAAAAATGTGACCTCTATTTATACACATCGGCAGCTTCGTAAAGTTGATGTGAACCGTGTGATTACAGATCAGTCTTATGATCTTTTGGGCCGAATTACAGGTCAAATTATTGACCCTGGCACGACAAAAGAAGTTAAACGTAATTATGTTTATCAATATCCCGGTGGGGACGAAAATGATTTTTGGCCGGTGATGATAGAAATTGATTCCCAAGGTGTCAGGCGTAAAACCCATTACGATGGACTGGGGCGTATTTGTTCGATTGAAGAACAAGATGATGATAGTACTTGGGGAACATCGGGAATTTATCAAGGCACATATCGCAAAGTGCTTGCCAGACAATATGATGTTTTGGGGCAATTGATTAAAGAAATTTCAAATGATTGGTTATGGGATTTATCTGCTAATCCTTTGACTCGTCTGACTACTCCTTTGGTGACAACGAAAACCTATCAATATGATGGTTGGGGAAATCGTTACAGCACTGAATACAGCGATGGTCGGATAGAACTGGAAATCCATGACCCGATTACGAGGACAATTATTCAAGGGGTCAAAGGATTGGGGATGTTAAATATTCAGCAAAATAGCTTTGAGCAACCGGCCTCAATCAAAGTTGTGTATCCTGATGGTGTGATATATAGCACTCGCACCTATCGTTATGATGGATTTGGCCGTACGGTGACTGAAACTGATGCGGAAGGTTATGCTACCCAGATTGAATACGATGTATTTGATCGTATAGTGAAAAAAACGTTGCCAGACAGAACAATATTAGAATCCACTTATGCAAGCTTTAGCCATGAAGAATTGATTTCTGCGCTGAACGTGAATGGAACA
Organism: Photorhabdus aegyptia; assembly: GCF_000612035.1. Classification (NCBI taxonomy): domain Bacteria; kingdom Pseudomonadati; phylum Pseudomonadota; class Gammaproteobacteria; order Enterobacterales; family Morganellaceae; genus Photorhabdus; species Photorhabdus aegyptia. Next base: position 104,141 of record NZ_JFGV01000003.1, read on the forward strand.
CAATTAGGTTCATTAGTTTATGATGGTCTTGGGCGAGTAACCAGAGATACGGTGGGTGGCCGTAAAACCGAATATTTATATGGTCCTCAAGGTGATAAACCTATTCAGTCTGTCACTCCTGCGCATAATAAACAAAACATTGATTATCTTTACTCTCTCGGCAGTGTGATGTCCAAATTTACCACAGAGACGAGCCAACAAAACTTTCGTTATCACCCGAAAACGGGGGCATTATTATCTGCGTCAGAGGGAGTATCCCAGAGTAATTACAGTTATTTCCCATCGGGTGTATTACAGCACGAATCGCTTTCTCGGGATAATAAACCCGTTTCATCGGGCGATTACCGTTATACGATGTCCGGCTTGATTCAGCGTCATAGAGATAGTTTTGCTCATGATCATGTTTATAGTTATGACGGACAAGGGAGATTAGTTAAAACAGAGCAGGGCTCACAATACGCTACATTTGAATATGACAATGTTGGACGGTTGATAACAACGACAACAAAAGACGCAACATCATTATCCCAATTAGTTACAAAAATCGAATACGATGTTTTTGATCGAGAAATAAAACGCTCGCTAATTAGCGACTTCTCAATACAAGTAATGACTTTAAGCTACACAAAGAATAATCAAATTAGTCAACGTATCACCTCCGTCGATGGGGTGGTTATGAAAAATGAACGTTATCAATATGATAGTAATCAACGCTTAAGCCAGTACCAATGCGAAGGGGAGCAATCTCCGGTTGATCATACCGGGCGTGTGTTAAATCAACAGATTTATCATTATGACCAATGGGGAAATATTAAACGGATTGATAATACATATCGAGATGGTAAGGAAACAGTGGACTATCATTTCAGTCAAACTGATCCAACTCAACTTATTCGTATTACCAGCGACAAACAGCAAATAGAGTTAAGTTATGATGCCAACGGTAATCTGACGCGCGACGAAAAAGGGCAGACGCTTATTTACGATCAGAATAATCGCTTGGTACAGGTTAAAGATAGTAAGGGTAATCTGGTATGCCAATATCAGTATGATGCGTTGAACAAATTAACCGCACAAGTTTTAGCGAATGGTACGATGAATCGTCAGTATTATGCATCAGGTAAAGTGACGAATGTTCAATTAGGAGATGAAACCATTACCTGGTTGAACAGCGATAAGCAACGGCTTGGTCATCAGAGTACCAAGAACGGCCAGTCGGTCTACTATCAATATGGTACTGACCATAATAGTACGGTTGTAGCCAGCCAAAACGAAAACGAGTTGATGGCTTTATCCTACACCCCTTATGGCTTTAGGAGTTTAATTTCTTCATTACCGGGTTTGAATGGTGCGCAGATCGATCCGGTAACAGGATGGTATTTCTTAGGTAACGGATATCGTGTTTTCAACCCGGTTCTCATGAGATTTCATAGCCCGGATAGCTGGAGTCCTTTTGGTCGGGGAGGGGTTAATCCCTACACTTATTGCCAGGGCGATCCCATAAACCGGATTGATCTGAACGGTCATCTTAGTGCCGGCGGGATATTAGGCATTGTGCTAGGGGCAATTGGTATCATTGTGGGCATTGTGTCACTGGGAGCTGGCGCGGCAATTAGCGCAGGTTTAATTGCCGCAGGGGGCGCTCTGGGGGCGATTGCTTCTACCAGTACACTTGCAGTTACTGCGACTGTCATTGGATTGGCGGCTGATTCGATAGGGATTGCGTCAGCGGCATTATCGGAAAAAGATCCGAAAACAGCCGGAATATTAAATTGGATTAGTGCGGGGTTGGGGGTTTTAAGTTTTGGCATCAGCGCAATAACCTTTACCTCTTCGCTGGTAAAATCGGCACGGAGTGGTTCCCAAGCGGTCAGCACGGGTGTTATCGGGTCAGTACCGATTGAATTTGGCGAAATTGCCAGTCGTTCTAGCAGACGCTGGGATATTGCTTTATCCACGGTGTCATTGAGTGCGAATGCCGTGGCACTCTCTACCGGAATAGCAGCTTCCGCTGTGGCGGATAGTAATGCGAATGCGGCGAATATCTTGGGATGGGTCTCTGTGGGTTTTGGCGCTGTGTCAACAACCTCGGGGCTAATCAACCTTGCGCGTACTGCTTATGCAGTGAATCATCATACTTGGGAACTCAGTTCATCGGCAGGCGCTTCTGAAGGAAGCGAAGCCTATACTTTATCTCGTCTTACGCAATTGGAGCCGGAAGCGGTAAATGTTCACCCATCTATTCGAGCCGTTGAAGTGAATCAAGCATTTCGAAATAGTACCGGAAATCTATTTAGTCAATCGTCTGTTGAAACCCGTAATGTGTTGCGAGGCCGTTTGACCATATAAAGATTCTGCGGGCTGAACGAAATAATAACCAAGGGGCGACATGGATGCCGCCTTAGTTTTTTCTTTCGGGAGAGTCATGGTTTTATCAATCATGACCTGTGACGGTTTTTCAAGATTTGTTTCAGGAAGAAGCTCGATCATCACCCGGAAAAGTGGTAGCCCCTTGTAGAGCGACTGTTATCAAGTCTCCCCGCTTGACTCCCAGTCTCCTGAATCAGCTAGTTCATTTATCGCGTTTTCTAATAGTGTATCCGTTTCCTTGTCCTGTGTTGCCATAGCCAGACGGCTTTGACGCCGACACTCTTCTTTAAAATGAGGAAGTCGTGTATCAGGCACCCATATTTGAACGGGCCTTAATCCTGACATCCTGAGCTGTTGTCTGTGTTTTCTGACACAATCTGCAACCTTATTCATACTTCACCCTCGTGACATGTAACGATGTCTATAATATAACCAAAAAAACGTTACATGCGACACGTTAGTAAAAATTGTTGTAAATTTTCTCTCAATGTAGGCAGAGATATCGAGTTAAAATCCTAAAAAGTTTTTAAGGTATTAATCCGGTGTATTCTCGTTACTCGATTTCCTGTTTATTCCCACATGGGAATAATCTTCTTGTATATTATTTTAATATTGATATCAGTGCTAATAATAATTTTTCAGCAGGTGAATATTTTGGGCTTATCCTAAATAAATTTCGGTATTTTACTATCTCCTTAATCATCTTGTTATTTTCTTAGCAATGTGATGAATATGAAGTGATTTTGATTGTGGAATATTAGCGGTAATCAGATTATGGCATTATACTGTGAAAAAGAGATAATAAACAAGGTTGGGGCGATTGAGCCAAGTAAATCAATTAGAAGATGAGGCACAATGATGACTAATATTTATGTAAACAAATATGCTCCAAATGGTATCGTGATGAAATTCCCATTGGCACTTGATAGAAAGATAGAGAAGTGGAAGGCGGAGAATTTGAATTTTCGCATTGGTACTCCAGGATTTATATGGTTGAATGGCCAGAATATCTCAGAATTTCGCAACTTATTTTGTTATCCAAATATTTCAAATCTTTATCTTGCATTTACGTTTAAAGCACAGTTTTTCACTCCACGAAATTTTACCGCAGAAATGTTTAGGGAGAAGCCAACTCAAGATTGGTTTTTCAATAATGGGGAATATGTTGAGAACGGTTTTGATAATTTTGGCATATATTCCGATGATACAGGGGCCGGAGAGTACAGCATAAATTTAATTGAACCCTGTTGTTATATTATAAAAGAGGGTGAATTGAGTTATAGCGGTAAAGGTTCTATCTTTCCAAATCTATCTTTTTTTGTAAAAAATAAAGTGAGTTCAAATTTTTTAGCAAATTTAATTTCTACTGATCTTCAAGTTATTATTAATTAGTGAATGGTTTGGTTATATACCCAATGGATTTCAAGATGCATCGCGACGGTAAGGGAGCGAATCCCCGGGAGTATAGATAACTATGTGACCGGGGTGGGTGAGTGCGGCTCATTCTCTCTTTCTATTATCTTGCCTCTGGAAGTTTGGCGAGTTTAAACCCTAAAAGTAGAGCCAAAAAGAGAAGAATAGCAATAAATAAAACAACGCCATTCCAACCTGATTGGAGCCAAAATATACCACCAAAAGTACCAACCACACTTGAACCAAAGTAATAACAAAACAGATAAAGGGAAGATGCTTGTGCTTTGGCCCGTCGCGCCCGACGTCCGACCCAACTGCTGGCAACAGCATGTGCAGCAAAGAAACCGAAAGTGAGGACTATCATCCCAATGATAATCATCACCGCGGATGAGAAGAGGGTAATAAGCGTACCGATTAGCATCATACTTATCGTCGCGATCAGCACTTTTCCAAGCCCATATTGATGGGTTAATGTGCCCACTTTAGAGGCGCCGTATGTCCCTGCCAAATAAACAATAGATAACATACCGACAATTGACTGATTAAAGTGATAGGGTGAATCTAATAAACGATAACTTATGTAATTAAATAGGGTAACAAAGCCGCCCATGAGTAAAAAGGCTTCAAAAAACAGTAATGGCAATCCTTTATCACGAAAATGTAATCTCAAATTGATTAATAAAGAGTTAGGCTTGAGAGAGCTTGGTCTAAAATGGCGCGATTCAGGTAACATACGCCAAAACATCATTGCCGCAATTAATGCCAATAAACCTAGTACGATAACAGAAACCCGCCATGAGAAATAATCAGTGATAACACCTGATATTAATCGCCCACTCATGCCGCCAATAGAATTACCACTAACATAAAGTCCCATTGATAAAGCAACAAAATTAGGGTGGATTTCCTCACTAAGATAAGTCATTGCAACGGCGGCTACGCCACTAAGAGACAAACCAACCAGAGCGCGTACAATCAGAATTCCATGCCAACTGGTTATATATGCACTGAGTAAAGTGAAAAGCGCAGCGGCAAATAGCGCTGTTACCATCACATTTTTACGGCCAATAGCATCAGACAGAGGGCCTGTGATTAATAAGCCTAATGCCAGCATGCCAGTTGAAAGGGATAAAGATAAACTACTGGTAGCGGGAGAAACGCCAAAATCATCCGACAACATGGGTAAGATTGGTTGAATGAAATAGAGTAGGGCAAATGCAGCTAACCCTACAGTAAAGAGTGACAATGTAACTTTAACATATAGAGGATCGCCTTTCTGGATATAACTTTTCTTGTTTTGAACATGTTGGACAAGATGATTATCAGGAGTCGGATTTTCACTGATACTATGGCTGGTACTCACATAATTTCCTTACTTAACTCATTAGCTAGCTGGTATTTTTATGGAGATCAAGCATATGAATTGCAAAATATTTTGTCTAATATATTAATCATTAATAATAATATGTATTAGATCTCAAAGGTGATTATGGCTATCGAATTACGGCATTTACGTTACTTTATTGCAGTGGCAGAGGAATTACATTTTGGTCGTGCGGCAGAACGGCTTAATATTTCACAGCCTCCGTTAAGCCAACAGATTCAATCACTTGAAAATAGTATAAATGCGCGGTTGTTAGAACGTGATAACCGGAATGTGAGTTTGACGCCGGCAGGTAACATGTTTCTAAAAGAAGCTTATCAGATCCTGGCTCAGGTTGATGCTGCCGCAACTAAAGCAGCAAGAATGCAAAAAGGAGAATTAGGTGAAATATCTATCGGTTTCACTTCTACGACGCCTTTTATGCATAAAGTTACTCTGAGTTTACGGCAGTTTCGGGAACGTTACCCGGAAGTCGCTATTCATATGCATCAGATGAATACTAAGCAGCAGATTGCGCCATTACTGACTGGACGGATCGATGTCGGCATCATGCGTAATACTCAATTGCCGGATAATCTTGAGTATCGGCTATTATTTCAAGAACCTTTTATGCTTGCTGTTTATGATGGACATCCTTTACTGGAATATGCTCCGCAGGGAATAAAGCTGGAAATGTTGGCAGGTTATCCGATGGTGTTTTTTGAGCGTGAAGTAGGGACTGCTTTGTATGATGAAATCATCACATTACTTGCTCAAGCAGGCGTGACACCAATGATTTCACAGGAAGCAGGCGAAGCAATGACCATTCTTGGGCTGGTTTCTGCGGGATTAGGTGTCAGTGTTGTGACTGAATCTTTTACTCGCATGAAAGTGGATGGTGTCCAGTATATTCCATTAGTTGATAACCACCCTTGCTCTGAGGTCTGGTTGGTAAATCACAAGAATCGGCCAATATCGGCCGCAGCAGACAGGCTGATAAACCTACTCATATCTAATATATTAAATGGAAAAAATAAGTAGAAATCAGCTAAATTTCGTGCTGAATATCACATATTTACTGAAAGAATCATACTTTTTGCCTAAAACCTCGACATAATCAGCCAACAATTATTTTGAAACATGAATTAATTAGAGCGTAAAAGGGTAAATAATGGATGGACAACCAGGGCATATTGATCAGATAAAACAGATTAATATTGGTACTGTTTATCGGTTAATTGATCAATATGGTCCAATTTCCCGTATTGAGCTATCTAAAAAAGCTCAACTTGCTCCAGCCAGTATTACTAAGATTGTCCGCGAATTGGTCGATGCGCACTTAGTCATGGAAACGGAATTTTTGGATTTAGGATTCAGAGGGCGTCCAGCGACCGGATTGAAGCTTGATTCTGAAAGTTGGCATTTCCTGTGTGTCAGCATTAACTTGGGAAGTTTAATATTGGGACTGCGTGATTTAAGCAGCAAGTTAATTGTTGAAGATGTATTGCCATTACCGGTCAACAAGGCAAAATCCTTTTTAGATAGTATTATTGATGAGATTGATGCATTTTTCGGCCGATATCAATCTCGTCTTGAGCGTCTGACGGCAATTAGCATGACTATAAATGCCATTGTTGATCCGACCAAGGGTTTAATCCACAGTTTCCCTTATTACCAGATTCAGGAATTACCAATAGGCGAATATCTGCATCGTCGTACGGGATTACCGGTATTTCTTCAACATGAAACAACCGCCTGGACAATAGCTGAATCATTATATGGCGCGGCAAAAAATTGTCAGAATATTATCCAAATGGTCATTGATGAACATGTTGGCATTGGCGTGATTATTGAGGGACAAACATTACATGCTGGCAACCGCGGTGTAATGGAGATAGGGCATATTCAGGCTGAACCTGATGGTAAACGCTGCTATTGTGGGAATTTGGGGTGTTTGGAAACGGTTGCGGGTATCAGCCATATTTTATCCAGAGCAAAACAGCAGTTGACGGTGGTACCAGATTCTTTACTGAATGGTGAACCACTGACTATTGAATCATTCTGTCAGGCGGTTAATAACGACGATACTTTGGCAATAGATATTATTCGTGATATCGGGGTGAAAATTGGTCATATTGTCGCAATTATGGTTAATTTATTTAACCCAGAAAAAATTTTGATAGGTTCTCCTCTTAATGCTTCACAACAAATTTTGTATCCGATGATTAATGAATGTATTCAACGACACTCTTTACCTGCTTATAGCAAACAAATTGAGTTAGTTGCGACAAAATTCAATAATTCAGGTACATTATCTGCGGTAGCATCAGTTAAAAAGGCTTTATATGATGGTTCATTATTGATCAATTTAATGAAAGGATAATATGTCTGATAGTGGTTCTCTGGTTGTAATATTAACTTTATACCCGTCATCTTCCAAGTTGCCTCTTTGTTGGCTGCACTCGCTCACCCCGGTCACATAGTTTGCTATGCTCCCGGGGATTCACTCCCTTGCCGTCGCGATGCATCTTTAAATCCATAGGGTATATATCGGTTTTTTGGCTAAATTGACGCAGCAATTAAACAAAACATTGAGCTAACGCAATCTCCCTTATAGTTGCATCCTCTAGACTTAAGCGCTCATTAATCGGATTTTATCTGTCATTATGGAAAACAGAATTTATGTTAACGCGCCTATTTGTTACGGGGACAGATACCAACATAGGTAAAACAGTTGTTACCCGTGCATTATTACAAGTTTTTAATCGTGACGGAGCAACGGCAGTAGGGTATAAACCTATAGCCACAGAAGGGTATGAAACAGAAGAAGGTATGCGTAATCGAGATGGCGTAATTCTACAAAACTCTTCTCCCGTTCCGCTTAAATATGAAGAAATTAACCCAGTTATCTGGAAAAGCAGGTATTGTGAAGGAAATCAGGTTGATTTCGAACAGATGAAAAAAGGATTGAATAATCTTAGTAATAAAGCAGATCGCGTTATTATTGAAGGTAACGGTGGCTGGCGTGTATTACTGGATGATGAAACTTTTTATTTTGATTGGGTAATTCGGGAAAAAATCCCGGTCATTTTAGTTGTTGGTATTCAGCCAGGCTGTGTAAATCACTCAATTTTAACTGCGCAGGCAATAATAAATGATGGGTTGCAATTAGTCGGGTGGGTAGCTAACAGAATTAATCCTGGTTTATCGCACTATACGAAAGTGATGGATAGGTTACGCCGTCACATAAATGCGCCACAGTTAGGTGAAATTCCCTATATTTTACGTCCCGAAGAAAAAGAATTATCCTGTTACCTGGATATTTCCACGATTTTAACCCAAGTTGGGAGAAAATGAGGGAGGATTTAGTATATACCTTATAGATTTCAAGATGCATCGCGACGGCAAAGGAGCGAATCTCCGGGAGCATAGCAAACTATGTGACCGGGGTGAGCGAGTGCAGCCAACAAAGAGGCAACTTGAAAGATGACGGGTATATATACCTGTGGTTGAATAATAATAAACCTCACTTGCGGAAAAGTGAGGTTTATTATTCATCTAAAATCTCAGCTTGATCTCTATGTACCACAAACACTGGTCATTTTTTTAACAAACTTGGGAGTGCCATCTATTCCATTATATGCAGATATTTGCATGCATTTTTTATTAACATTAATGATAAAGAAATTACCTTTAAATAGTGCTCCGCTATCATAGACTTTTGCATTGCCAAATATGGAGGCGTTGTATTCTTTAAGAAAATGTGAATGTCCAACAAAAACCGCCATAACGTTGTATTTTTTAATCAGTGACTTAAATTTTATTTTTTCGGCATAACTGCTGTTATCAATAAAATGGTCATACCCATCATGAAAATTTAAAACTACAGCCTTTCCTCTTGTTTGAGCAGATTTAAGATCGCTTTCTAACCAATCAAGGGATTTGGTAATATAAACAGTTGGGCTGACATAATGCTCCAAATTGACACTATAGGTAGGATAATTCTGCAATTGAACGTAATGAATATCACCAAAATCCCATGAATAAGATAAACTTCCTTTCCATGCTTCATTGTCATAGTCATAGGAGAAATTATTTAATTCTTTACTATAATTACTTATTCTCTCCGCCATATCAAATACAGCGGATCTGGCACAAGCATTACGACTGAAATCAAGACCTTCGGGGTAAGTACAATCATTAACATTATTTGCATAATCATGATTTCCTAATCCCATAAATAGCGGGAATTTGATTTTTGATGTATATATCTCCTCAAGGCTTCTTCTGGTGCTGGCACGTCCAAATTCGGTAAGATCGCCATTAACGATGCCAAAAGCCAGATGATTGCTTTCATAAATATTATTGAGACTGTCTGCTACCTTTCTATTTAATTCTTCCCACGGTTCTTTGTCGGCATTAGGATCACCTTTTTCAGGATCTAAACGCCACGGCTGAGGATCTGACATCACGGCAATTTTATAATTGCTGTCTATATTTTTTTCAGTGAGATAGATATCAATCTTTATGCCTGAAGAAGATAAACTTTTAACTGTTTTCTCAAGTTTATAATTAGCAGGTACTTCGGAGAGATAGATATTGTGGTTCTGAGCACCCCAATATGAAAGACTCCAGTGAATGTTTAACTTACCCTCACCATTGGGTAAACGATAAATAATTTTGCCCTCAGTGCCACTAAAAATCTTACCTTTTGAGGCAAATGAATCGCGACTATATGCGGATATTGATGACAATGGGCTTTCAATCCAACTTCCCCAAAGCAAGTCTATTTTTTCCGCCATTAATAAATGTGATGTATTATTATGCAAATAAATTTTTACATATTGCTCACTGCCGCTACCATTAAAAGTCTCGGTTTCTGTCTGATTTCCTGCGACAGCGTTACATCCTGATATAGCTAATGCTATTAAAAACACCATGATAGAGAGAATTTTCTTAGCGATAAGATCACTCATAACGGTCTCCTATTTTAAAATTTTAATATGATTTTTTGAGCAAATAAGATATTTAATTCACCATAATTATTCGGCAAATATTTATGTTTCAAAACGTTATGATATTAGAGTTGATTATTTGGATTGTCAGTTTTAAAAAAACTAATGGTTTACATATGAAACTATATTAGGGTTATCATGCAGGAACAACTTGTTATGGAAAACGCCACTAATGTTCTGTTCACCGAGAGATAATAGAAGGCCGAAGCGCATAGCCTCGACCTCTACTCATCAATGGTAAAATATTGGCGTAATATTTTCTCTGAACTGTATGTGTTTTCCTTCAGAAAGATGATGTGGGTCTATTTGGCGGTCGGATGAGGTTGAGATTGGTTTCCTTGCCGGGTATACACAATCTTTTTGGCATTATTTTCACAATGCCCAACGATTTTACTACCGGCTTGTTCAACGTGGTCATTAGCAACAATTTCCAATTTAAAGCCAGATTCCGGCACACCATTATTGATAATCTTCTGCGCAATTTGTTCTTTCACGCTTTCGCATGAAGCTTGTGCAGCAAGGGCAAATGGGGGTAGGGTAAAGAGCAATGCACTGCATAAAAGTGCTTTTTTCATCTTCATTATCATTACCTTTATATTACGGTCTGATAGGCATACCTGTATTGCTGTCTAAACAACGTTCGGTATTGGGTTCCCAGTAAGCATTGATATTGGTACTTTTCATACATGCATCACGAGCATCAATGGCTTTATCGATCTTGTCGAACTCTTTCTCGGCACGTTTATTAACCTTAGTGCGAAGATTTTTGGTTTCATCCCATTGTTCTTTGCTTTGACGGGCGGCTTCTTTATCGAGCACAGAATCTCCGCTGCCATTCACGGTGACACAGGTACTTCCGGCAGTACAAGTTGCCGCCAATGCCGGCGTTTGCCATAACAAGGGTATTGCCAGAGCGATAGCTGGCATAGCTTTTAATATCAAAGAATTACAAATATTCATCTTTTATCCTCTTGGAACTCTTGAAAGAGATGGAGCCAATTTAGATGGCACAATAAGAAACTATCAGATAGATAAATTATAAGATAGCAGCAAGATGTTCAACAAATTATCAAGAAGAATGTGATTATTCATTCCGATGTACACTAAGTCCAGCAAATGATTGGCAAACCGGCATCATTTCTAGTGTATTAATGTTGACATGGGCAGGTAAATTGGCGACCCAAAAAACAGCTTCGGCGACATCTTCAGCGGTTAATGCTTGGGTGCCATCGTAGGTTTTATTTACTTTATCATTGTCGCCTTTAAAACGGATTAAAGAAAACTCAGTTCCACCCACTAAACCGGGTTCTATATTAGTAACACGGATATTTTTTCCTTGTAAATCGGCTCGTAAGCCTAAACTAAACTGTTTGACGAAGGCTTTAGTTGCGCCGTAAACGTTCCCACCGGAATATGGCCAACTTGCCGCGGTAGAACCGATATTAATAATATGCCCATGATTTCTTGCTACCATTCCAGGCAGCAGAGCATGGGTCATATTGACAAGCCCTTTGACATTGGTATCAATCATTATTTCCCAGTCATCCAGGTTAGCCAGATGAGCAGGCTCTAATCCAAGCGCCAAACCTGCATTATTGACTAAAATATCGATATGACGGAGTGATTCTGGTAATTGTTCTACAACTTGATTGATAGCTGCCCGATCAGTTACATCAAATTGAACAAAGTAAAAGTTATCACCTAGTTCAGCTTTTAATTTCTCTAACCGTTCTCTACGTCGTCCAGTCGCAATAACTTTAGCACCGTTTTGAATGAATCTTCTGGCAATTGATTCACCAAAACCTGAAGTTGCGCCTGTCACAAAAACGATCATACAAAACCCCTTATTTACTTACACTGTTTCTACCTCAGTAAAGGGGGTTCTGTATTTTTAGTCAAGCGATGGTTGAAAAACTTTCAGTGATTTTCTTTTCATTCTTCCAGCATGATTTCTGGTAGAGGAAGTTGATCATTAATAATTGCATCCGCAATGCGGATTATATCTTCATCCAATGCACGATCAGTGATTAAAGGAGGACTGATTTCGTGTACTGCATGGTAAAATTTAGCGGTTTCAGGCGCAATTTCACTAATATTGCCGCGCAGATGAATCGCCTGACTAACTACCAGAATGGTCATTGCAACAATATTGCGTAATTTCTGTTCCATCTCAAACACATCTTGAGCGGCATGCAGACCTAAACTGACAATATCTTGATTGTATTGTTCTGTGGCGAGGGTATGAATGCCTGATGCAGCACAATCATGGCGAATTGCAGCAACTAAAGCGGTTTGAGAAAGTTGGACCCCTTTAAAACCTTGATACATGCCAGGTGTCGGACTAAGTGAATTAGGTAATCCACGTGAGAAGCGGTTATCCATCATAAGCGCCACAATGGCATGAAGATGATTGGCAATTAAAGCAATGTCCAGTTTTAATGCATCCATTGTCCGGGCGACATATTGCCCCATAAAATTCCCACCGTGTAGAACATCGCCATTTTCTGGATCTATTAATGGGTTATCATTAGCTGAGATAACTTCCCGTTCCAATATTTTCCGAGCGGTAGCTAAAGATTCTGGCACTATACCTAATATCTGTGGTGCGCAACGAATTGAATAAACTTCCTGCAAGGTATCATTTAGCCGGGTAACTTCTTGATGACGACAAGCTTTATTGGCTTGTTCTTTAATTCCAGTTAATAAATTAACCTGAGTTGAACCTGCCAATAAATTACGCAATGCACTTGCCACCGCTTTTTGACCAGGATGATTTTTGACTTGTTGAATTCGGGCATCATAATGTTCATGAGATGCAAGTAATGCTTCAACAGCAAGGGCAATAGCCGAAATTGAGGCTTTAAATAGTTTTTCCAGTTTAATGACGGTAATTGCACTGATACCTGACATTACCCGTGTGCCGTTAATCAGAGCAAGCCCTTCTTTTGCTTCTAACGACAGTGGTGTCAATCCTGCGCGTTTAATTGCTTCCGCAGCATCAATTTCTGCGCCCATATAATAAACTTTGCCGATACCACATAATGCACGTGCAATATAAGATAAAGGAATTAAATCACCACTTGCACCCACTGAGCCATAGCGAGGAACCAGAGGAACAATGTCATTATTAATATGATCAACAATTGCCTGAGCGACAATTGGTCTGGTTGCAGACCAACCTTTGCAAACAGAAAGTAACATAGTAAATTGTGACGCTTTAATACAAGGTTTGGACATATAGTCCCCAGTACCAGCAGAAAGAAAAGTGAGCAGGTTTTGCTGATGCTCTGAGATCTTCTCAAATGGTACAACTAAATTGGCATTCCCCCCAAATCCTGTATTGATGCCATATATAACCTCTCCTGAATTTAATTTTTCCTCCAATTTTTCACGACCATGCGTCAAAAGCTCAGTGATCTCCGCTGATATCTCTACTTTTTTTTGTTTTATCGCAATGTCATAGATATCTTCCAAAGAGATAAGGCCATTTTTATTAATAATAATGGTTGGCTGAACATCTTTAGCTTTCATTTTAATCTCCATATATAAGTATGGTAATAATATTTCAAAGAAACGAACACCCCTAAGGATACAAATCAGTATAGATATAAAATATAAAAAATAGTCAATTAAAAATAAAATTAAAATAGATGGCTCGTAAAAATTAATTTACAAAATTAATTGAATTAAATAATTGTAATAATGACGGTTAATATATTTGCAATTTGCAATTATTTGTTTTTGCCATCTGATAATAAATGGTAGGTAATATAAATTCCGTTGACATAAATTTGAGTTTACCATTAACAATAAAACAAATAGCAATTATTTGTTTTCCTAAGAATACAAACTAGAATGTAATTATGTTACCACGCAAGTAAAGTAATTGGAGTGTTCATCGAAAAATAAATTGATATCTAGTCGAGGTGATTTATGTCAAAAATAATCCAGACAGATTCTCTTAGTGAACAGTCTTATAAGATAGATAATTTCAATCCATCAACTGAAACAATAAATTTCAGTTACACATCGGGAAGAACAATATTACCAGTCTACAATAAATATGACACACAAAATAAACCTAAAGTTTTTGGTTATTATACAGATTGGTCGCAATATGACGGTAGATTACAAGGAAATCAAGATCCTATTCGTCGAGGTAGAGGAATAGATTTACAGCACCTTTTAGATAATCCTTTTGCTTATGATAAATTAGTTATTGGTTTCTGTGGAATATTAGGTGATGAGGGTGAAAAAAAGCAGCAAATTAAAGAGCAAGCGCCGTTATTTGCCCGCGCCAATAATGGAGAAGTAACGTTCACAGATGCTTGGGGAGATTGCCAATCTTATCAGAATTGTACTTATTCTGGTTGGCAAGATATCCAAATGCCAAGGGATTTTGATCAATCTAAAAGTATGGGCGTATTAGGTGGATTGGCTAAAGTTCAACAAGCTGCAAAAGCTCAAGGCCATGACCTTATTATGTCATTTAGTGTCGGTGGTTGGACCATGAGTAATGGCTTTTATAATATGGTCAGAGACGAAACACTAAAATCCTATTTCTGTTCGAGTCTAGTTGATATATTTCAGCGTTTCCCTATGTTTACCGAAATTGATATTGATTGGGAGTATCCCGGCGTTGCTGGAAATGAAGGTAACATGTATGCGCCAGATGATGGCGATTATTATGTTAGTTTAATTAAAGATTTAACTTCTGCTTTTAAAGAAGCAGGGCGTTCAGATATAAAAATAAGTATCGCTTGTTCGGCGGTGCCAGAGAAAATGGAAAAATCAAAAATACCTGAATTACTGCAAGTTGGGTTATATGGTATTAACGTTATGACCTATGATTTTTTTGGTACTCCGTGGGCTGAAAGGTTGTTACATCACACGAATCTCCGTGATTATCCTGGCGGTGATAATAGTGTAGAAAAAGCGGTTGAGTATTTATTGGGTCTTGGTGTGCCAGCATCTGCAATCAATATTGGTTACACCGGCTATTCGCGCAATGGCAGAAATACGGTTATTGATAGCTATTCTCCATTATCTGGCAGTTATGATCCTGGCTATGTCCCGAAAAAAGATCCGAAGATTACAACAACCGGTTCATTTGAATCAGGGACAACAGAATGGTACGACACGATATATAATTATTTAGATTTGGAAGAAAAAAGAGGGAGAAATAATTTTGACTTGTATACCGATGAAATAGCAGATGCTGATTATCTCTATAATAAGGAGAGCAAGTTGTTTATTTCTCTTGATACCCCTCGCTCCGTTAAAGCTAAAGCACAATATGCATTAGAAAAGAATCTGGGGGGAATATTTACATGGACCGCAGATCAAGATCGTGGTTTATTGGTCAATGCGGCCAGAGAAGGTCTTGGTTGTGAGTTAGTCACGAAAAAAATAGATATGGAACCATTCTATTTCAAGGGTATTAATGTTGAACCGGTTGATCCAGTTAATCCAAATACAGGGAGTGATTACCCTGTCTGGGATGCAAATAAGGCATATAAGGCCGGCGATAGAGTGAGTTGGAACAATCAAAATTGGGAGGCTAAATGGTGGAATAGAGGTACCGTGCCAGACGGCGCAGAAACATCTGATGCTTATCCTTGGGTAAAAATTTCATAATTAATTAAACCAAGCCACCAGTATGATATATACTGGTGGCAGTTCCTTTTTAGTTCTTTTTTATCTTCACCTCGTTCTTATTGTTGTAATCAGTATATCTAGCGTAATGATATGGAATTAGCTCAGGTATGACAATTTACTCGGAATATTAACGCCGGTGTTGATAACCTTGAGATGTATTTTTTCTTCTTATGCTCAAATGCCGTTGTTTTGGTGGTGGTATTGAAAAATGCTCTACAGCATTCTGAGCGCTGCGCAGTGAAATTCCAACGATCTCATTAGCATATGCGCGCATTTGTCGCTCATAATCTGAAATTGCCTTGATTAACTCTTCTTGACCGGACGCTACACTGGCAAGCTTCTGTGTGAGTAAAAGAGCATCTCGCAGCGCTGTGTTCGCTCCTGAGCCTGTCATTGGCGTCATGTTATGAATAGCATCCCCAAGTAGTGTGACAGCACTCGATTTCCAGGGTGGAAGGTGGGGCATGCTGCGTAAATGTAGCGGAGATATGTTTTCCATATCACTTTGTTTAATCAGAGTATGTAGGCTTGGGTCCCATGAAATCATACGGGTTAGGACCAGATTGCAGAGGGTTTCTGCGGAAAAATCGGTGATATTGTCAGGAAGACTATCTGTTGCCGCTACGTAAACCCATACTATAAAGTTATCGATTTCTGCTAAAGCGGCTTCTACATGGATATCAACTGGGGCACGCCACATAGAAATGAACAACCAGTCAGAACTTTTAGGTACGATGCTGTTAGGTGCGCCATCCAGGAAATTTTGGGGTAGCAAAGCTGTGAGAACCGGGGTAATACGCGAACGACCAATGATTATACTCACACCAACATCGAATCTTTCGATAAAAGGAAGATACTGTTTACGTACTTTTGAATTGCTGGCATCTGCACCTACAAGGATATCGACATTTTCGTGACTGCCATCGGCAAAGAAAATTTTAACACCGCCGTTTTCAATATGTTCATAACGAACGAATGTTTTATTCCATTGAATTATGTCTGAAAGTCCCTTGTTTAGTATTTCTTTCAGTTCAATTCTGCTGATTGACAGACGTTGCTCGGAGATGATCTGCCCGTTCATGAGACCGCCCTGAACGGCGAGAAGACGCATGCGTTCATTATAAAACCGTGATTGTCCGCCAATATATCTTGATGCCTCCTTAAAGGTTAGCCAGTTTGCATCCGGGAGGCATTCTTGCAGTGCCTGTTTGCCGAATGTATTAATATGAATTCCATAACCGGGAAGTTCGGATGACAACGCGGGATTCCGTTCATAGATCGTTACTTTGATTCCATTTTTACGTAATCCATGTGCTAAACATGCACCCCCAATTCCTGCCCCAATAATACCAACGTGCATAATATTTTCTCCAGTTGTAGGTACGAGAGATTCTGGCTAGATCATGTGAGACTATATCTATCTGATATTATCTAATCACAGCCATGATTTTTTTGTAGTATTTAAAATAAAAATATACCTTATCTAGAAATAGAGCAAGGTAATCTGTTTTTTTAATAAAAATAGCTGATAAAAAATCTATATTATTTTTTTTCTAAAAATTTTTAATTAAATGATTAAGTTACAGAAGTGAGTTTGTGGTTTTGTGTTTACAGTTTCTTTTTTGCCCCAAAATTAATATTAAATCGTGATGTGAGTATGAATTTGGTTTAGAATTTTTTTTGCATATAAATACAACATGTAGAATGATGAATATTTAAATTGATTAATGTTCATCTTGTTTTGATTGTTACGAACTTCAACTATTCAAAGGGTTTATTAATAAAGATAGTAGATGTGTTATTTTTATAAGAATATTATGATTAATATGAAATTATTTCCATTTTAATTGAGTTTAAGATATTTTTTCCATTGTGAGATGTTTTAATTACTCGTTGCCATGAATTTGATGAGGGTGACCATTATACTAATGATTATTGATCATCATGATATAGTACCACTGATTTGTCATTTTATTCGGAGAAATAGATATGAGTAATCAGGATGTCAAAGCGATGTATAATCGATATCCATATCCTAGTTCTGCCGTTGGAGATAATCTTATTTATGATATGGCTATGGTTGTAGGGCTTATATTTAAGCCGGGTTATTTAACGGGAAAGTATGTGCTCGATTTAGGGTGTGGAACGGGGCATCGTTTGGTAGGGCTGGCAAGTATGTATCCAGATACCCAATTTGTTGGCATTGATATGACGGATAGAGCGTTAGAGGTAGCAGATAAGCTGATATCTTATCATCGATTGGATAATGTCACGTTAGAAAATAATACGATTGAGAAGCTAACACGAGATAATCAATTCGATGTTGTTGTTTCTACCGGTGTTATTCATCATATGGAGTGTCCACAAGAGGGCTTTTTAGCAGCTTCACGTTCATTAAATGAAGAGGGTATCGCGCTTATTTGGCTATACAATGCTATAGGAGAATATGGACGATTGAGGCAGCGAGAGCTTTTGCAGATTTTTGCAAAACAAATCCATGTAGAAGAATATTTTTTACATACTGATTTAATGAATAAACTATGCAGAAACTTAAGTCGGAATCAATATGGCGATAGTACAGCTAATCATTTAGATGATAGTGTTGATCAGATTGCTGTTAATGTGGATGCGTTTTTGAATCCTATTGTCAACGCATATAGATATGATGAGATATGCGATTTTTATTATGAGTCTGGCTTTAAGCATGTGAGATGTTGTGGGTTAAATCGTGAAAACAACAGTAAGCTTTTTGCCGGATGTTGTGATCAATTCAATGATGAATGTTTTTTTCAATATCGAGATTTGCTTTTAGATGAACAGTTAAGTCAACTGTTTAATACCCTTGATTATAACCAGAAAGTGCGTGTTATTGAGCTTTTATGGAAGCCAACCGGCATATCTTCAATTGGGTTCAAATCTGAAAATGCCCGCTCTTTTGTCAATGATTGGCTAAGAGGGTAAGGGAAAGAATAACAGTTATTCTCGGATAGTAAGTTAAACTTTCGTAAAATGAGAGCCAAGCCAGAAACGTCTACTTTCTAGTTTCTGGCTATTTTGTATTGATGAATTCGAGTTAATCGTAATATTCCGGCGCCTTACGGAATGTTGGCCAGGCATCCGGATCGTGCCCTGTTACTACAATTGCATTCGTGCGTTTGGCTAGATGCCGCAGTTTTTGTACCGAACGTACGGTTTCAGTGGTAGAGGTGAGAAACCCAGGCAATGCACGTTCTTCCCAGTGATCGAGGGTATAAGCGGCATCAATCGTCAGCAGCAAGCTGCCACTGTTCGGCAGGGTGACTAGTAGTGATTGATGTCCTGGCGAATGCCCCGGAGTAAATACTGTTTTTAACGTGCCATCACCATAGACATCAAACATGTCATTGCGTTCCCCATCGAGAAACTCCCATTTCAGACCGGGACGATCAAAATCCTTGCGGATATAGCCGCCAGCGGAAAACCAATCCGGTGTGTAGGCGTATTCATACTCACGTCGCTGTACGATATGTGTCGCGTTAGGGAAGCGTCCTATTGCGCCAGTATGATCGAGGTGAAGATGGGATTGCACCACATAGCGGATATCTGCGGGATCGATACCCAACTTCTTAACTTGAGCGACACAACCTTCATCTTCACGCATCACCGGCCAGTAGGCTTTGGTGATATTTCCCCAGTAGCCTTTGGGGTCAGTTGCGGCTTCAACTGCATTGCCGCCGTCAATTAGCGTATGACCGTTAGGATGGGTGAGTAAGAAAAATGGAATCGGAATTTCATAATCGGCGCCGTTGCCTTGATTCATCTTGATGTAGTGAACCTTACATTTGATGGTTCCGGTTTGCAGCATATACAGGCGAATGTCTGACATAATGTTAACCTTTTGATTGGATTATTCATGTAGGTAAGGCCGGATCGTGGATGCTAACAAATGGATGTTAACATATGTCCCCAGTTGATTTTATCAACATCAAGTTCTATATGGAGAGGCCAGTGGGGCTAATCTTTGGGGGGATTAGAAGAAATTACCTTATGTAGGTTAAGCGTGATCAGAATAATCCATCAGAGATTGCAATCACCCTTTTGACTCATTCGTCAAAAGGGTGATAAGACATTATAGATTATGAATTTCATCGTGCTGCAATATTATTTTCAAAGGATTTTAAGCTGGAATAATCGAATGTTCTAATTTCCTCGTTAAAGCCGGTCACTTGTTCAGAAATAAGCTTTGTAATTGAAGAAGGTCCGAGGGCGTTCAGAATTCTGTGTCACGTTAATTTAGCGGTTACAACGTTATCACATTATCCAAACGCC